>NZ_JBMIRS010000140.1:0-3920 GCF_049198005.1 Paracidovorax sp. MALMAid1276
GGCTGCGCCATTCGGGAAGGGGGACACCGCCAGCGCGGCGGGGCGGCCCTTGCGCGGCGGTCCTGGTCTGGGCCGTGCGCTTTTAAACGCGGCAGGCCATATCGGCGCTTCGGGAGGGGTTTGGGTGTAACGCCGCATGCGGCTTGCCTGATCGACGCCTTGCTGCTACATTAGAAGGCTTTTCGGAATTTCCGAAGGGATTCACGTTTTCGCTTTCACGAAGCAAATTCACGTTTAGGGACGTATTTCATGCCAACCATCAATCAACTAGTCCGTCAGGGGCGCGAGGTCGAAAAGATCAAGTCCAAGAGCCCTGCGATGGAAAACTCTCCCCAGCGCCGTGGCGTGTGCACCCGTGTGTACACCACGACGCCCAAGAAGCCTAACTCCGCTCTGCGTAAGGTCGCCAAGGTTCGCCTGACCAACGGCTTCGAAGTCATTTCCTACATCGGCGGTGAAGGCCACAACCTGCAGGAACACAGCGTGGTGCTGGTTCGCGGCGGTCGTGTGAAGGACTTGCCCGGTGTGCGTTACCACATCGTGCGCGGTTCGCTGGACCTGCAAGGCGTGAAGGATCGCAAGCAAGCCCGCTCCAAGTACGGCGCTAAAAAGCCGAAGGCTAAGTAATTAGCCCGAGCCCAAGGCCAAGTAAGTCCTGGTTTTTCGGTCAGAAGAATTTTCGGTGCTGTTTCCCGCGTGGCGCGGTGATTCAGCGTAGTGACCCCAAACGCAGATGGTCTGCGCGGGTCGAGTAAGTGGGAGTCCTGAATGGCTCTCGCGGTGTCTGAAAAGATGCCAACTGAAGCAAAGATAGAGGTAAAAAATGCCACGTCGTCGCGAAGTCCCCAAACGTGAAATCCTGCCGGATCCCAAGTTCGGCAATGTAGAGCTGTCCAAATTCATGAACGTGATCATGGAAGGCGGCAAGAAGGCAGTGGCAGAGCGCATCATTTACGGCGCCCTGGAGCTGATCGAGAAGAAGCACCCCGACAAGGACCCTCTGGAAGCCTTCACTGTTGCCATCAACAACGTGAAGCCCATGGTGGAAGTGAAGTCCCGCCGCGTGGGCGGTGCCAACTACCAGGTGCCCGTGGAAGTGCGCCCTGTCCGTCGCCTGGCCCTGTCCATGCGCTGGATCAAGGAAGCCGCCCGCAAGCGCGGCGAAAAGTCGATGGCCCAACGCCTGGCCAACGAACTGCTGGAAGCCACCGAAGGCCGTGGCGGCGCCATGAAGAAGCGTGACGAAGTGCACCGCATGGCCGAAGCCAACAAGGCGTTCAGCCACTTCCGCTTCTAAAACGCGGATTTGTCCTGATATAGGTCCAAGGCTGCCGGCGTTCTGCCTGCAGCCTTGTGTCGATTCAGGCAGTCACAAAATTGACGGGCATTGTTGCCAGTATGGCGGCCCGACACCCTCTCCAATACGACCCATCAAGGATCCACCATGGCTCGCAATACCCCCATCGAGCGCTACCGCAATATCGGTATCTCGGCCCACATTGACGCTGGCAAGACCACGACCACCGAACGCATTCTGTTTTACACGGGCGTGAGCCACAAGATTGGTGAAGTGCACGATGGCGCTGCCACCATGGACTGGATGGAGCAAGAGCAAGAGCGCGGCATCACGATCACCTCGGCGGCCACGACCTGCTTCTGGAAGGGCATGGACAACACCTACCCCGAGCACCGCTTCAACATCATCGACACCCCCGGCCACGTGGACTTCACCATCGAAGTGGAGCGTTCCATGCGCGTGCTGGACGGCGCCTGCATGGTGTACTGCGCCGTGGGTGGCGTGCAGCCCCAGTCGGAAACCGTCTGGCGCCAGGCCAACAAGTACAAGGTGCCTCGCCTGGCCTTTGTGAACAAGATGGACCGCACCGGCGCCAACTTCTTCAAGGTCTACGACCAGATGAAGCTGCGCCTGAAGGCCAACCCTGTGCCCGTGGTGATCCCGATCGGCGCCGAAGACAAGTTCACCGGCGTGGTGGACCTGCTCAAGATGAAGGCCATCATCTGGGACGAAGCCTCGCAGGGCATGAAGTTCAGCTACGAAGACATCCCGGCCGACCTGGTGGAATCCGCTAAGGAATGGCGCGAGAAGATGGTCGAAGCCGCTGCCGAAGCGTCTGAAGAGCTGATGAACAAGTACCTGGAAGAGGGTGACTTGAGCGAAGCCGAGATCAAGCAGGGCCTGCGTACGCGCACCATCGCGACGGAAATCCACCCCATGCTGTGTGGCACCGCCTTCAAGAACAAGGGTGTGCAGCGCATGCTGGACGCCGTGATCGACTACCTGCCTGCACCGACGGACATTCCTGATGTGACCGGTACGGACGAAGATGAGCAGCCGATCAGCCGCAAGGCCGACGATGCCGAGAAGTTCTCCGCGCTGGCATTCAAGCTGATGACCGACCCGTTCGTCGGCCAGCTGACCTTCGTGCGCGTGTATTCCGGCGTGCTGACCAAGGGCGATACCGTCTACAACCCCATCAAGGGCAAGAAGGAACGTATCGGCCGTATCGTGCAGATGCACGCCAATGAACGCCAGGAAGTGGAAGAAATCCGCGCTGGTGACATCGCTGCCTGCGTGGGCCTGAAGGAAGTGACCACGGGCGAAACCCTGTGCGACGTGAATTCGCAGATCGTGCTGGAGCGCATGGTGTTCCCTGAGCCTGTGATTTCGCAGGCCGTGGAACCCAAGACCAAGGCCGACCAGGAAAAGATGGGCATCGCCCTGCAGCGCCTGGCTGCAGAAGATCCATCCTTCCGCGTGAAGACCGACGAAGAATCCGGCCAGACCATCATCTCCGGCATGGGCGAACTGCACCTGGAAATCATCGTGGACCGCATGAAGCGCGAGTTCGGCGTGGAATCCAACGTGGGCAAGCCCCAAGTGGCCTACCGCGAAACCATCCGCAAGACGGTGGAAGAAGCCGAAGGCAAGTTCGTGCGCCAGTCCGGTGGTAAGGGCCAGTACGGTCACGTCGTGCTCAAGATCGAACCCAACGAAGCCGGCAAGGGCATCGAGTTCGTCGACGCGATCAAGGGCGGTGTGGTGCCTCGCGAATTCATCCCGGCCGTGGAAAAGGGTATCAACGAAGCCGTCACGCAAGGCGTGCTGGCCGGCTACCCCGTGGTCGACGTCAAGGTCACGCTGCACTTCGGTTCGTACCACGATGTGGACTCGAACGAACTTGCGTTCAAGATGGCTGCCATCTTCGGCTTCAAGGAAGGCTGCAAGAAGGCCGGTCCCGTCATCCTGGAACCCATGATGGCCGTGGAAGTGGAAACGCCTGAAGACTACGCCGGCAACGTGATGGGCGACCTGTCCAGCCGTCGCGGCATGGTGCAGGGCATGGACGACATCCCGGGCGGTGGCAAGGCCATCCGCGCCGAAGTGCCGCTGTCGGAAATGTTCGGCTACTCCACGACCCTGCGTTCTGCCACGCAAGGCCGCGCCACATACTCGATGGAATTCAAGCACTACAGCGAAGCCCCTCGCAACGTGTCTGAAGCCATCATGGCCGCACGCGCAAAGTAATGGTCAAAACAGCTGTCAGCGCTTATCCAGTAAGCGCTGACAGCTATTGATTGAATAGCAAATTTTTTTGCAATCTGCGACCCGGTGCCGTCCCGTTGCTCTGTGCAGGACGAATCAGCAATCGGGTGCAGACGTTAAACCCCAACACAGGCATCGCTCTTTGGAGAACTGAAAATGGCAAAAGGTAAATTCGAACGGACCAAGCCCCACGTCAACGTGGGCACCATCGGCCACGTGGACCACGGCAAGACGACGCTGACGGCAGCCATCGCTACCGTGCTGTCCGCCAAGTTCGGCGGCGAAGCCAAGGCGTACGACCAGATCGACGCAGCGCCTGAAGAAAAGGCCCGCGGCATCACCATCAACACCGCCC
>NZ_JBMIRS010000175.1:0-68253 GCF_049198005.1 Paracidovorax sp. MALMAid1276
GAAGTTTTTGCGCTTTCTCAAACCCGCCAACTTCTCAACCCTCACCACACCTCATCACAACCCATTCATCAATGGCCGGCAGTCTTATCCGCCAACCCCTCCGAAAGAGCCGCTCCGTGTAGCGAAGCCCTCGACTATAGCACCGTTTTGAGAGCGGGATCAAGAAGATGTGAGAAATTTCAGCGGGCCGCTATGCAGGGGACGCAACGGTGAGGGGCTTGCACGAGCTTGGGCCGCTGCAAGAGCATCTACAGCTACGAACGGCAAGGCGTCCTGCGCATTGCCTTCAACTGCAGGCAGGGGCCACCTTCCGCTTGTCGGCAGCGGCCCCATTCCTCGGGTTTCGCATGTTTCGCTGCGGTACCGTCTGCCGCCCACACTCCAGCATCACATCTTCCCCTCCCCCGCCCCAGTCGGTGCAACATCGGCGCCGATAATTCGCACCCATGGCACTTATCACCTTACTGGACGCCCAACTCGCTTTCGGGCATGTCGCACTGCTGGATCACGCAGGCTTTTCTCTTGAGGCATCCGAGCGCGTTGGCCTGATCGGGCGCAATGGAGCAGGCAAGTCTTCGTTGTTGAAGATACTGGGCGGTCTGGCGAAGCCAGACGACGGCTCGCTGCAGGTTCAGCAGGGAGTGCGGATTGCGTTCGTGGCCCAGGAGCCCGCGCTGGATGCGTCTGCCACCATCTTCAAGGCCGCCTCTGAAGGTCTGCAGCATGTGATCGCCATCCGTGACCAATACCTGTCCGGAGCGGAGGGGCTGGATCTCGACGCCCTTCAGTCTGAAATTGAAGCCTACGATGCCTGGAACTGGGAGCAGCGCGTCGAGGAGACCCTTCAGCGCCTCCACCTGAATCCTGACGCCACGGTGGGCACACTGTCGGGCGGTACCAAGAAGCGGGTGGCGCTGGCCCAGGCACTGGTGGCACGGCCCGATGTGCTGCTGCTTGACGAGCCCACCAACCATCTGGATCTGGATTCGATCGAATGGCTGGAAGAGCTGCTGATCGACTTTCCCGGCAGCGTCGTCACCATCACGCACGACCGCGCCTTTCTGGACCGCATTGCCACCCGCATCGTCGAGCTGGATCGGGGGAAGCTGCGCTCCTACCCGGGTAACTTTGCGCAGTACCTTCTGCAAAAGGAGGAGCAGCTCGCCCAGGAGGCGGTCATCGCGGCCAAGGCCGACAAACTGCTTGCGCAGGAAGAAATCTGGATTCGCAAGGGCGTGGAGGCACGGCGCACACGCAGCCAGAGCCGCATCACGCGGCTGGAGCAGTTGCGGGCACGGCGGGCAGCCCGGCGCGACGTTGTGGGCAGCGTGCGCATGGACGTGGCCACGGGTGGGTCGAACGGCTATCAGGGAAAGATCGTGGCCGAGTTGGAAGGCGTGAGCAAAGCCTTTGGCGGCAAGACCATCGTCCGCAACTTCACCGGAACCATCCTTCGCGGCGACAAGGTGGGGCTCATCGGTCCGAACGGCGCCGGCAAGACCACCTTGCTGAAAATGATTCTGGGTGAGCTGCCACCGGACAGCGGGACCATTCGGCAGGGCGCCAATCTGCAGGTGGCCTATTTTGATCAGATGCGGCACGCGGTCGATCTGGACGCCACGCTGGAGGACTTCATCAGTCCGGGCAGCGAATGGATCGAGATCGGCACGCAGCGCAAGCACGTGAAGAGCTATCTCAGCGACTTTCTCTTTTCACCGGCGCGCGCCCACTCGCCGGTGCGCTCGCTCTCGGGGGGCGAACGCAATCGACTGCTGCTTGCGCGGTTGTTTGCTCGCCCGGCAAACGTTCTAGTGCTGGACGAGCCCACGAACGACCTGGACATCGATACGCTGGATCTGCTGGAAGAGCTGCTTGAAAACTACGAAGGCTCGGTCTTCCTGGTCAGCCACGACCGCACCTTTCTCGACAACGTGGTCACCAGCACCATTGCGTTCGAGGGCGAGGGGCTGTGGCGTGAATACGAAGGCGGCGTGCTGGATTGGCTTGTGCAGTCCAAACGCAGCCGGTCATTGGCAGCGTCCAACGCCGCACCCGCGAAGGCAGCGTCAGAAAATTTGAATGAAAATGCCACTCAGCGCTTATCCAGCAAGCCTGAGCAGCTATCAAAAAAGAAGCTTAGCTACAAGGAACAACGGGAACTGGAGCAGCTTCCGGATCTGATCGCAGGCCTGGAGGCCGAACAGCAGGAACTACAGGCGGCGCTCGCGGACGGCACCCTGTACAGCACCGACCCCGCCCGCGCCGCAGCCATGAGCACGCGCAGTGCCTCCATTGAAGACGAACTGATGTCGGCGCTGGAGCGGTGGACCGCCCTGTCAGCCTGAGCGCGCGATGCATGCGGCACGCTGGCTGCCGCCCACTGCAGAAATGCTTCACAGCGACGAGCGGCAAGGCTGCGCTGTGCAGCCGCATCAGCGACCGGGTGCGGCGGGCTCAGATGCGGTGGTGCAGCCGGTCGGTGGAGCTGCGCAGCCGGTTGATGAGCGCCGGAGCAATTTGTCCGAGCGGCAACACCTCGTCGGCGGCGCCATGGGCAATGGCCTCGCGCGGCATGCCGAACACGATGCAGGTGGCCTCGTCCTGCACATAGTTGTAGCTGCCGGCATCCTTCATTTCGCGCATGGCGGCGGCGCCATCGTTGCCCATGCCTGTGAGCATGATGCCGAACGCGTTGCGGCCCACTACTGCGGCAGCCGACTTGAACAGCACCTCGACCGAGGGCTTGTGACGGTTCACGGGTGGGCCGTCATCCACCACCGCGACATAGTTGGCACCACTGCGCGCCACGTGGAACTGGGTGCCCCCCGGTGCAATATAGGCATGGCCGGGCAGGATGCGCTCGCCGTTGGCGGCCTCCTTCACCGTGATCTGGCACAACCCGTTGAGCCGAGCCGCGAAGCTGGTGGTGAACCCTGGCGGCATGTGCTGCGTGATGACGATGGCCGGAGAATCTGCTGGCATCTGCACCAGCACTTCCTTGATGGCTTCCGTGCCACCGGTCGAGGCACCGATGCAGATCAGCTTTTCCGTGGAGAGCCGACCGAGCAGCGTGGTCGCGGGCGCGGCAGATCCGCCAGCGCCAGCATGGCCGGAGGGCGCCGCATCGCGGGCAGGCGCCCGACGCACTTGCGCCACCGCGGCCACCCGGATCTTGTCGACGATGTGCGAAGCCAGTTCATTCAGGCCGCTGGCCAGGCCCACGCGCGGCTTCGCCACAAAATCCACGGCGCCAAGCTCCAGGGCTTTCATGGTCACCTCGGCGCCGCGTTCGGTCAGCGTGGAGATCATGAGCACGGGCATGGGGCGCAGGCGCATGAGCCGCCCCAAGAAATCGATGCCGTCCATGCGTGGCATCTCCACGTCCAGGGTGATGACGTCGGGGTTGAGCTCGCGAATCATCTCGCGCGCCACCAGGGGATCATTGGCCGTGCCGATGCACTCCATGTCCCGTTGCCGGTTGATGATCTCTGACAGCAGACTTCGGACCAATGCCGAATCGTCCACCACGATCACCCGGATCTTCCTGCTCATCAACTCAAACCTTCCTCAAAACAGATCCACAGAACCACCGGCCGTGCTCTTCGCCACGGTGGCGGCATTGCCACGAACTTCCTGGGCGACCAGCGCCTCGGGGTGGGCGTGGGCCAGTCGCTTGACCATGGCCTTGCCCGTGACGGGGAAGAACACCACCTTGCGCGGATAGATGTCCAGCACATCTTCGGAGACGATGGGAATACGCTCCGTATGGAGGTAGTTCAGCACGAAATTGGTGTTGCGCTCGCCCACGTTCATGGTCGTGAAGTTGTGCATGACCTGCGCACCGCCAAAGATCTTGGCCTGCATGGTTTCGCGCCGGGCGCCAAGCTTGAGCATCTCATTGATGAGCAACTCCATGGCGTACGAGCCATAGCGCCCGGACGCATCGGCCAGATCTCCATCGGGCAGCATGAAGTGATTCATGCCCCCCACGCGCGCGCGGCTGTCCCACAGGCAGGCGGCGATGCACGAACCCAGCACGGTCATGATCACCAGGCTTTCATCCGCCACGAAATACTCCCCCGGCAAAACCTTGACGGAGTTGTGCTGGAAGTGGTGGTCCATGTAGAAGAACGACGCTTCCCCCGGCTTGCGGGTGCGCGCTTTCAATTCCTGCAGCGAAGACTCGCGCGCCGGGCCTGCCCCTGCGGCGTAAATGTCTGCACTCAGCGGGGCGATGCGGGGCGCCCTGCGGCGCTCGGGCGCTCCGGGTGCACCGGCAAACGTGGAAGGGGATGCGCCTGTTGGGATGTTGGTCATGGATGCGTACGGCTGGACAACATGGACAGGTCAACGGCGCTCGTACACCGTCTTGCCGCGCAAGGTGAAGAGGTCGCGGGACTCGCTGAAATTCTCGGCATGTCCCACAAAAAGCATGCCCCCGGGCTTGAGCACACGGTGGATTCTTTCCAGCACCCGCCTCTGCGTGGGCGCGTCGAAGTAGATCATGACGTTGCGGCAGAACACCACGTCAAAGGGCTCCTTGAAGGGCCAGTCGTCACGGATCAGATTGACGCTCATGAAATCGATCACGCGCCGCAATTCGGGCTTGGCGCGCACCATGCCCACATTGCCACCCTTGCCGCGCAAAAAGAATTTCTGCAGGCGTTCCGGACTCAGGCCCTTGAGGCTGTCCAGCCGATAGACCCCCTGCGATGCGGTGGCCAGCACGCGTGAATCGATGTCGCTTGCCGTCAGCTTGAACGACGCATTGGCGCCGAGCGCTTCAAAGGCCGTCATCACGATGGAGTAGGGCTCTTCCCCCGTGGACGCGGCGTTACACCAGACACGCCAGTTGGCAGATGGTTTTGAGCGCAGGTGCGAGGCGAAGATCTCGAAATGGTGTTGTTCGCGAAAAAACGCCGTGAGGTTCGTCGTCAGCGCATTCACGAACTCCTGCCATTCGGGGCCATCGTGCGTTTCCAGCCATCCCAGATAGTCGTGAAAGCTGGTGTGGCCCGTGTCGCGCAGCCGCCGCGACAGCCGGCTGTAAACCATGGCGTGCTTGCCATCGTGCAGGCTTATGCCCGCCCGCTGGTAGATCAGCGCTTGCACGCGCGCGAAGTCGGCGTTGGTCCAGACGAACTCCCGCCCCTGTGCGAGCGGCCCCGAGGGCGCGGCCGCCGCCGCGTTGTACGCCGGGTCTACCCGGGGCGCCGCAGGCCGGGCAGGAGAGGAGACGCTGGGGGATAGGGCCATATTGATCGTCCGAAAGGGAATCCTGTTCGCTCCTGGAGGCCTTCAAGCTTGCGATTTGCGATCCACGCTGGTGCACCAGGCCTTTGCGGCAGGCCTCGGGGTGCGCCAGCGCCTCACTCGCTGGCGGTCACCAGCCCCATGTCCAGGCTCGACATGAGACTCTCGATGTCCAGCAAGATCAGCATGCGCTCACCCACCGAACCGAGCCCCAGGATGCAGCTGTTGTCGATGGCGCTCTCGATATCCGGCGAGGGACGAATGCTCTCCGGCGTCAGCTCCATCACGTCGCTCACGGAATCCACCACGATGCCCACCACCCGGTTGCGCAGGTTGAGGATGATCACCACCGTGAAGCTGTTGTAGTCGGCCTGCGCACAGTTGAACTTGATGCGCATGTCCACGATCGGGACGATGGTGCCGCGCAGATTGACCACACCCTTGATGAATTCAGGCGCATTGGCGATGCGGGTGGGCGGCTCATAGCCGCGAATTTCCTGCACCTTCAGGATATCAATGCCGTACTCTTCCTGGTCGAGGCGGAACGTGAGGTATTCACGCGCGCCGGCCGGTGCGGCTTCTGTTGCTTTTCCCATCACACTCATGGTGCATTCTCCTTTCTTGACCACGCGGCGCTTTCAGGGCGCCGGTGCTTGGCTCTAGTGGCGGGCTCGGCGCACCAGGCCGCCCGTGTCCAGAATCAGCGCCACCGTTCCATCGCCCAGGATGGTGGCGCCAGACACGTTCGGCACCTTGCGGTAGTTGGTTTCCAGGTTCTTCACGACCACCTGGTGCTGGCCCAGCAGTTCGTCAACCAGCAGTGCCACGCGGCTGCCGTCCGCCTCGACCACCACCATGATGTTGCTGGACTTGTTGAGGTCGAAGCGCGGAACCTGGAATATCTTCTCGAGCGCGATGACCGGCATGTACTCTTCGCGCACCTTGACCAGCTGTGAGCCCTGGGCGACGGTGCTGACATCGTTGGCGTTGACCTGGAAGGACTCCACCACCGACGACAGCGGGAGGATGTAGACCTCATCGCCCACGCCCACCGACATGCCGTCCATGATGGCCAGCGTGAGCGGCAGGCGCACGGACACCTTCATGCCATAGCCCTCGGCGGAGTCGATTTCCACCGAGCCGTTCAGAGCCGCGATGTTGCGCTTGACCACGTCCATGCCTACGCCTCGGCCCGAGACGTCCGTCACCTCATCGGCCGTGGAGAAACCGGGAGCAAAGATCAGCTGCCAGACGTCGGCGTCGCTCATCTGCTCGGACACATCGAGCCCACGCTCCTGTGCCTTCTTCAGAATCTTCTCGCGAGAAAGACCACGGCCGTCATCGCGCACTTCGATCACGATGGAGCCGCCCTGGTGCGACGCAGACAGCGTGATGGTGCCCTGTTCGGACTTGCCTTTGGCCAGGCGGTCGGCAGGCATTTCGATACCGTGATCGCAGCTGTTGCGCACCAGGTGGGTGAGGGGGTCGGTGATCTTTTCCACCAGCCCCTTGTCCAGCTCCGTGGCTTCGCCCAATGTGACCAACTCGACCTTCTTGCCGAGCTTGTTGGCCAGATCGCGCAGCATGCGGGGGAAACGGCTGAACACGATGGACATCGGGATCATGCGGATCGACATGACCGATTCCTGCAAGTCACGCGTGTTGCGGTCCAGGTCGGTGAGGCCCGCCAGCAGTTGCTGGTAAGCGCCCGCGTCCAGCCCGCGGCTGTTCTGCGCCAGCATGGCCTGGGTGATGACGAGCTCGCCCACCAGGTTGATCAGCTGGTCGACCTTCTTCACGTCCACCCGGATGGTGGTGGACTCCATCTGCGCCTGCACAGCCCCCTTGGATTCGGCGGAAGCAGCCTTGGCGGCTGCCTTGACGGGCTGCGGTGCGGTGGCGGCACCGGGCGATCCTTCGGCGTTGGGTGCGCCAGGCGCGCCGTTGAAGAAGCCGTAGGGCGTCTCGGTGCTGCCACCCTCGGCCACCAGCGTCGGCTCGTCATCGGCCAGCACGTCATCGGGAGGGGCGGATGCGGAAGGGTCGCGGAACTGGACTTGCTCCTTGGCGACGTGGAAGGCAAACAGGTCCAGAAGATCGTCCTGGGTGGAGGAAGTCTCCACCGCAAAGAGGCGGGTGTTCGGCTGGCTGGCCGGCAGGTCGCGGATGGAGCCCAGACCGGGAATGTCGCGGAACAGCTCCTTGATGGCGTCCGCCTGCTCCAGTCGCTCCAGCGGGCCGACCTGTATCTCGATCTGACGCGGCTGCCCTGCGGCTGCCGGCTTGCCTGCCGGCGCTGGTGCCGGTGCGGCGGCTGCCGGCGCTTGCGCGGGCGCAGCAGCAGGGGGCGGCGGGGGAGGCGGCGCAGCGGCAGGCGCTTCGCTCGGCACCCGCCCGGCGGCGAGCTCGCTGATGCGGTGGACCAGCGACGTGGTGGAAACGGCCTCTCCGTGCCCGCCGGCCTGGTGGCGCGCCAGCAGGCTGCGGGATGCGTCCGCCGACTCCAGCAGGACATCCACCATCTGCGGGATCGGCTGCAGTTCGTGGCGGCGCAGGCGGTCCAGCAGCGACTCCATCTGGTGGGTCAGCTCGGCCACGTCCGAGAAGCCGAAGGTGGCGGAGCCACCCTTGATCGAGTGGGCGCAGCGGAAGATGCCATTGAGCTCTTCATCGTCGGCACTGGTCAGATCCAGATCGAGCAGCATCTGCTCCATCTGGTCGAGATTCTCGCCCGCTTCTTCGAAAAAGATCTGATAGAACTGGCTCAGGTCAAAGTCTGCGCCGGCCCCTGATCCTTCTTGGTAGGTTTCCGCCATGGTGGGCTCCTGTGTACTGGCTGATGCGCGTCCGTCGGGCCTAACGGATCACTTTCTGGATGACTTCGATCAGGCGATTGGGGTCGAAAGGCTTGACCAGCCAGCCTGTGGCGCCCGCAGTGCGCCCTGCCTGCTTCATCTGGTCGCTGGATTCCGTGGTCAGAATCAGGATGGGAACCGTCTTGAATTTGGGATGTTCGCGCAGCTTGCGGGTCAGCCCGATGCCGTCGAGGCGCGGCATATTCTGGTCGGCGAGCACCAGATCGATGTCATGGGTTTCCGCCTTTTCCAGGGCGTCCTGGCCGTCGACAGCTTCCACCACGTGGTAGCCAGCACCCGTGAGGGTGAACGACACCATTTTTCGCATGGATGGTGAATCATCTACGGCAAGGATCGATTGCATGTAAGGCTCCAACTGACTTGAATATATAGGTTAACCCAGGGGTCTTATCGTCAAAACAGGTCCACCGAACCTGCATCCATCTCGCTTTGCGTCACCGGATTGGGACGGTCTGGCGCCATTTCTGCAAAAGGCGCCGCCTCTTCACCCTCCTCCTGGCCCATGGCTTCGGAGGCCAGCCGGAACGCGCATCCTTGAAGAACCTTGGTGGTGTGCCAGATGAGCTGGGAGGCCATGTCCTGGAACTGCAGCTCCGTCACGGCGCTGCGCAGCGCTGCGCGTGCGGCGACAAGCTCCGGCGTGTCTGCCACCACCGCATCGGTCAAGACGGCATTGGCCTCGCCGAAACGCTCCAGAAGATTGTCTGTTGCATGATTGAGCAATCCTTCGAGCCGGTGAAGATCGTGCATGACCACCAGCAGCGAGTCCTGCAATTCCGCCGCCACCATGACGGGAACCTGGACAGCAGGCCCTCCAGACGTTGTTAGCGTAGATTGCATCGTTTCTCCATCGCAGCACACAGCAGCAAAGCACGCAAATACACAGGACTACGACACCTGCACCAAAGCACCCGAACCATCGCGCGAAACAGGGCGCCCAGGCTCATTGGACCCCGACGCTGAATCCAACCCTACCGGAAAAACACCCTTGTTTGTTCCAATTTGTATCCTATGATAGCGCTCCTATGGTCACCACGGCACCGGACCAGACCCTGAACATCCTGCATCTGGAAGATTCACTGGCCGACCATGATCTGGCGGCTCGAACCCTGCGCCGCTCAGGGCTTGTTTTCCAGATCGTTCAGGTCGACTCGGTGACCAAGTTCCAGCATCTGGCCGACTCCCAACCGTTCGACGTCATCCTGGCAGATTACCGGCTCCCCGGCTTTACCGCACTGGATGCGTGGGCGTATGTGGCGCAAAAACCGCAGCACCCGCCCTTCATTCTGTTGTCGGGCGCCATCGGCGAAGCCGCTGCGGTGGATGTCATGCGCCTTGGCATCGCCGACTACCTGCTCAAGGACGACATGGCCAGGCTGCCCCATGTGGTGGCACGGGCCCTCGAGGTGCACGAGGCGCGCCGCGCGCACGATCAGGCCGTCGCAGAGCTTGCGGCCTCGCAGCGTCGGCTGGCCGAGTTGACCGAGCATCTGCAGCTGTCGATCGAGCAGGAGCGCGCCTCCATCGCGCGGGAAATCCATGACGACATCGGCGGCGCACTGACCGCCGTGCGTTTCGACGTGGCCTGGATCGGGCGGCATAGCGGTGACCCCGAGATGCAGGCGCACGCCGCGTCGGCCGCCGAGATGCTGCAGCACGCCATTGGCGCAAGCCAGCGCATCATGATGAACCTGCGGCCGCCGATTCTGGAACAGGGACTGGTGGCAGCCGTGCAATGGCTGGCCGCCGGTTTCGAGCGGCGCACCGGCGTGCCCGCCCGCGTGCGCTCCAGCAGCGACTCCCTGCACACACCGGCGGACGTGCAGCTGGTGGCCTATCGCACCGCGCAGGAGGCGCTCACGAACATCTCCAAATATGCCCAATGCTCGAAAGTGGAGATCGACCTGTCCGACAAGGAGGAGGTGCTGACCCTGGAGGTGACCGACAACGGGCGGGGCATGGACCTTCAGCAGGCGCGCGACAAGCCCAAGGCCTTTGGACTGAAGGGGCTGCACGAACGGGCCCGCACCGTAGGGGGCTGGCTGGACATCAGCAGCCGACCGGGCCACGGCACGTCGGTCATCCTGTCGGTGCCGCTAACATCGTCCCCATCGCCAACCCCATCGGGAGATGTTCAGTGATTTATGTGGTCCTGTGCGACGACCACGCCGTTCTGAGGCGCGGCATCCGCGACACCCTCGCGGAGGCCCCGGACATCCAGGTCACGGGCGAGGCCGGCGGCTACTCGGAGCTGCGCACCGTGCTGCGCACAGCCGCCTGCGACGTGCTGCTGCTGGACCTGAACATGCCAGGCCGCAGCGGCATCGAGGTGCTGACGAGCCTGCGCGAAACCCACTCCAGCATCAAGGTGCTGATCGTGTCCATGTACCCCGAGGACCAGTACGCGCTGCGCTGCCTGAAGGCCGGGGCCCAGGGCTATGCCAACAAGGCAGGGGATCCGGTGGAGCTGGTCTCGGCCGTGCGCACGGTGATGCAAGGCAAGAAATACCTGACCGCCGAGGTGGCCCAGATGCTGGCGGACAGCCTGGCGCAACCCACGCCGGAGGCGCCACACGCAGCGCTGTCGGAGCGCGAGCTCCAGACACTGGTGAAGATCGCGTCGGGCCGAAGACTTTCCGACATTGCCGAAGAACTGATGCTGAGCCCCAAGACCGTGAGCGTCTACCGCGCGCGCGTGCTCGAAAAGCTCAAGCTCTCGAACAACGCGGAGTTGACCGTTTACGCCATCCGCAACCAGCTGGTATGAAATTGATAGCAGACAGCCGTTATCTGCCAATGATTTCAAAGAAAAAATGCTTGCAGGGATTGTCCATCAAGCGGTAGCCACTATCAAATTAAGAGCAAATGGCTCACCGGCCTCCGCCAAACAGGTCGATGGAGCGCTGCATGAGGGCCAGCACGGGCTGCTCCAGCATCGGCAAGGTGGCGGCGATGCCCAGCAGGCCCACGGTGAGCGTGACGGGAAAGCCCACGGCGTAGATGTTCATCTGCGGCGCGACACGGGAAATGATGCCCATGGTCAGATTCACGAACAGCAGGAGCGCGATCATGGGCAGCGCGATCCACAGCGCGCTGGAGAAGATCGACGCCCCCAGTTCGTACAGGCGCATCTGCCCCAGCGCCTCCAAGAAATTGCCGTTCACGGGAAACCGGTCAAAGCTCCTGACCACGGCCATCAGGATCATCAGGTGGCCGTTGATGACGACGAAGAGCAGCAGGGCCATGTGACCGAAGAAGCGCCCCACGGCGCTGAGCTGGGCATTGGATGCGGGGTCGAAGAAGGACGCAAAGCTCAGCCCCATCTGCAGGCCGATCACTTCGCCGGCCATTTCGACAGCCGCGAACACGATGCGCACCGAAAACCCGATGGCGAGCCCCACCACCACCTGCTGCGTCACTGCCGCCAGCGCCGCGCGGTCGTTCACACTGATCACCGGCAGCTCGCCCAGCACACCCTGGGCGCACACCGCGACCAGAAACGCCAGGCCGACCTTGACCCGCATGGGCACCACCCGCATGGAGAAGATGGGCGCCACCGAGAACATGGCGAGCACCCGCAGGAACGGCCAGAGGATGGGCGAGATCCAGGCCACGAGCTGGGCTTCGGAGAACGTGATCACGCCGGCGGTCCCACGCGCAGGAAGGAGGGGTGCAGGAGCACGCGGCTAGCCCATCATCGACGGAATGGACTCGATGGTTCGGCGGATGAAATCGACCAGCGTGCTCAGCATCCAGGGCCCGGCAATCGCAAACACCACCATGGCTGCAATCAGCTTGGGCACAAAGGCCAGCGTGGCCTCATGAATCTGCGTCACCGCCTGAAAAATGCTCACCAGCAAACCCACGGCCATCACCACGCCCAGCACGGGCATGGCAATCATCAGCAAGAGCGTCAGGGCATCGCGCCCCATCGTCAGCACCATCTGGGAGGTCATGCGCGTTCTCCTTCAGGGGACAAAACTGGCGGCCAACGAGCCGATCAGCAGATTCCAGCCGTCCGCCAGCACAAACAGCATCAGCTTGAAGGGCAGCGCCACCAGCACGGGCGACAACATCATCATGCCCAGCGACATCAGGATGCTGGACACCACCATGTCGATGACCAGAAACGGAATGAAGATCATGAAGCCGATCTGAAACGCAGACTTCAGCTCGCTGGTGACAAAGGCCGGCACGATGACGCGCAGGGGCGCGGTCTCGGCAGTCACGGCCGGGTCGAGCCGGGCGAGGCGGGAGAACAGTGCAAAGTCCGACTGCCGCGTCTGCTTGAGCATGAAGGTGCGCATGGGTGCCTCCGCCCGGTCCAGCGCCTGTTCAAAGGTGATGGCGTTGGTGGTGTAGGGCACGTACGCGTCCTGGTACACGCGGTCCAGCGTGGGGCCCATCACGAAGAACGTGAGAAACAGCGACAAGCCGATGATGACCTGGTTGGGCGGCGCGGACTGCGTGCCCAGTGCCTGCCGCAGCAGGGCCAGCACGATGACGATGCGCGTGAACCCGGTCATCATGAGGAGCACGGCGGGCAGAAATGACAGCGCCGTGAAGAACAGCAAGGTCTGGATGGGCACCGAATAGCTCGTGCCCGACGGGCCACTGCCCACCACCAGGGGCAGCGTCGCACCCGACTGCTGCGCCAGGGCCGCCAGCGGCACCAGCCAGACGCCCAGAAGGCAGAGCGCGAACGCCTTGGCTCGCGGCCAGCGCAGCCGCAGCACCGCTTCAGCCATGGGGTGTCTTTCCGGGGCCGCCCACGGCCGCCGCAATCTCTTGGGCGAACGACGAGGGCTGGTGCGGCAAATCACCCGCCGACACCGGACTGCCGCTGCCCTGCGCTGACGAAACGGGCATGGTGTGCAGGCAGCTCACGTTCTGCGCCGTCACTCCCAAAACCAGCAAGGTGCGGGCATGTTCGGGCCCCACCTCCACAGTCACCACCCGCTGGTGCGGCCCCACGGCCACCGCCGAGAGCACGCGCGATGCACCTGCCGCGGCGGTGCCGGCAGCACCCTGCCGCTGCTGCAGCCTTCGCACCAGCCACGGCAGCATGGCCATGGCGCCCACAAAGAGCACCACCACCAGCAGGGTCTGGGTCATGCTGCCGTTATCCACGGCTGACCCGGCGCAATCGTTCCGAGGGTGTCACCACGTCAGTGAGGCGAATACCGAACTTGTCGTTCACCACCACCACCTCGCCCTGCGCGATGAGGTAGCCGTTCACCAGAACGTCCATGGGCTCGCCCGCCAGGGCGTCGAGTTCCACGACGGAGCCCTGCGCAAGCTGGAGGATGTATTTGATCGGCACCTTGGTGCGCCCCAGTTCCACGGAAAGCTGAACCGGGATGTCGAGCACCATGTTGATGTCGTTGGCCGTGCCATCGCCACCACCGCCGCCGCCCCCTGCGGAGAAGGGACGCACGGACTCCCCGGACAACGGCCCGCCCTGCTCGGCCGATTCGGGCTTGTCGTCCGTGCGTTTCTGCTCTTCCAGCGCTTCGGCCCAGCCTGCAAACGGGTCCTCTGCGCCAGCGTCCTTGTTGTCTTCTTCAGTTGACATCTTTCTCTCCAAGCCAGCTCATGTCTGCGTTGCGCAGGCACTCTTCAATGCGAATGGCGTATTTTGAATTGTGGGTTCCGTACTGGCACTCGAAGATGGGAACCCCTCCGATGGATGCCTTGATGCGCGGCTCTCGGTCCAGCTCGATGAAATCACCGGGCTTCATGGCCAGCAATTGCTCCACCGTGGCATCGGCGCGTGCAAGCTCTGCGACCAGCGTCACCTCGGCCGCCTGGATTTCGCGGGTCAGCACCCGCACCCAGCGGCGGTCCACCTCGATGGAATCGCCCTGCGTGGACGAATACAGGACATCGCGAATCGGCTCCAGCGTGGCGTAGGGCATGCAGATGTGGATGGCCCCCGAAAGGTCGCCGATCTCCAGCTGGAAAGCGGTTGACACCACGATTTCGCTGGGCGTCGCGATGTTGGCGAACTGCGGCTGCATTTCCGAGCGCTGGTATTCCAGCTCCAGCGGATAGATGCCTTGCCAGGCCTTGCGGTATTCAAAGCAGATCACATCCACCAGCCGGTTGATCACCCGCTGCTCGGTGGGTGAAAAATCCCGCCCCTCGATGCGGGTCTGGAACTTGCCAACCCCACCATACAGGGTATCGATGATGCCGAAGACCAGCGACGGCTCGCACACGATCAAGCCGCTGCCACGCAGGGGGCGAATGGCCACGATGTTGAAATTGGTCGGCACTGCCAGCTCGCGCAGAAAGGCGCTGTAGCGCTGGACCGACACCGTCCCTACCGATATCTCGGGACTGCGCCGGATGAAGTTGAACAGGCCGATGCGGAAATTGCGCGCAAACCGCTCGTTGACGATCTCCATCGTCGGCATGCGGCCGCGGACGATGCGCTCCTGGCTAGAGATGTCGTAGTCGCGTACCGAACCCGCCTCAGCGACTTCTTCGACGGATTTCTGGCTCTCGCCCGTGACGCCCTCCAGAAGGGCATCAACTTCTTCCTGCGAAAGAAATGAATCACTCATGACTGGTCCTTGCCCGGGTCACTGGATGATGAAGCTGGAAAAGAGCACGCGATACACCGGGTTGCGCGGCTCCGCGCGTCGGCGAGCAGGCCGATCTTCGTCTTCCCCGTCCTCCTCGGCGGCCGCGCGGGAGCGCGCCCGAGCACGTTCGGACGGCACCGAATAGCCCAGTGGGCGCGACACCTCTCGCAGGATGTCGTTGGCCAGTTTTTCCTTGCCTTCGCGCTGCAGCAACTCGGCGGAAGTGCGCTGCGACACCAGCAGCAGGATGCCGCTGCGAATGGTGGGCAGGTACAGCTTGACTTGTTCGGAGGTTTTTGCATCGGCCAGTTCTAGCGTGATGCCGATCTGCGCAAAGCGGTCGCCCCCGGGATCCGCCAGGTTGACCACCATGTTTTCCATGGCCAGGAACGTGGGTGCAACCTTGGGCTCTTCCTTGCGAGCGGCCGGCGCGCCGCCTTCTTCATCGCCGCCCTGCGAGCGCATCATGAAAAACGCCGCGCCGCCGCCCCCCACCACCAGCAAAAGCACCACGCCGATGATGATCACAAGCATTTTTTTGCTTTTGGCCGGAGCCGCTGCGGGAGTATTGGCTGACACGGTGCGGATTCCTTGCAGTAGAGAGCAGTCCCGCTAGCGCGAACAGCACGCAGGCCAGGACGGTTGCTCCATTATTGGGCGCGGTTGCAACCAATAATAGCCAGAATAAAAGCCCTAAACCACGGCATTCCGTGCGCTTGCAACCTCCCTGCAAGGCCGATTACCCCTGTCAAGGTGGGGGCACCACGTCAGGCCACGGCCCTACACAAAGATGTCGACCGCACCGTCCCGCACGGCGCCGGCGCGACGGGCAGGCGCCGTGCCGCCGTCTGTCGCCGCCGCAGCGACGCGGGCCTGACGCCCCCCATCGCGGGGCCGCTGCTGCCCCGAATCCCCAGCCCCCGATGCATCGCGCGCGGAGGTGCCCACCGACATGCCCGACAGCACCAGCCCTTCGCTGCGCAGCAGGTCACTCAGCTGGGCCATGCTCCGGTCCAGCATCGCGCGCGTTTCTGCCTGATCGCTGCGGAAGGAGACATGGGCTTCATGACCCTGCAACGACACCGACACCTCCACGGGCTGCCCGCCTTCCTGCAGTGTCAGTTCAGCGTTCTGCGTTTTCTGGTTGACCCAGTACGTCACCTGCTCTGCCACCGACTCTTCTGCGGCGGCCTGGGACGGGTCGGCAAACATGGCCGCTGCGTCCACGCCTTCCACTTCGGGAGTGCGGGTCAGCTCCATGCCTGCGGCACTGCCGCCTGCACCCGCCCCGTTGTCAGCAAACGCGCCCCCGGACTGTGGCCTGCTCCCCTGCGCTGTTGCCACGCCAGAGGTGGGTGCAGCCGCCAGGTCTCCGGGCAGCATGGTGCCGGGTGCGGTGCCGAGGGCGCGGTCCGGATGGGCGCTTGCTGCCTGGACCGCCGCCGACGAGGAACCATCGACGACGACGCCCGCCATGTTCGCAGGCGATAGTGCAGGGGCGGACAGAGCGCCCAGGTGGCTGGATGCAGGCGATGCCGAACGCATGGTGGATGGATCGGTCAGGCCCGCGACAGCGCCCGCTGCACGCGGCGCCAGCGCCGCCTGCATGCGAGACAGAATGCGGCCATAGCCCGCCGCAGGTGCTGACGGGCCCAAGCCCTTCACGTCAGCAGCGCCGTCCAGCTGCGCGGTTTCGGCCACCAGCCCCTGCTGCTGGCCATTCCCCCCCACCAACGCGCCGGACCACCGGGAAACTGACGCGCCCTCATCGGCGAGGCTGTTGCCGGCAGACACAGGCTGGGGAACGGTCGCATCGGCCGGCGCCATCAGGCCTTGCAAGGCTGCCATGGTGGCCGCATCCAGCCCCATCGGGTCTTCGTCGACGGGTGCAAGGGCGGCAAGGCCTGTCGGCGCATCGGTGATGACCTGCGCCGCACCGGGCTGCTCCACGGCTTCGCCCACACCGCCAGTGGCAGCGCCATCCAGCGCCGCCAGCAGCGCGAGAAAACTGCCGGGCGCCGCCGTTGCACCTGCAGCCGATGTTTCGCTGCCCGGCCGCGCACTGCGAGCGGTCTGCTGCGCCTGTGCATGGCCGTTGGAAGGGGATATTCTGGTGTTTTCCATGCTCAATGCTCCTGGCTGGCGGCGCTTTGCAGGGTGTTGCGGTACTGCAAGGCTGCCCGTTCATCGGTTTGTTTTTGCTCTCTGCGCAGTTGCTGCAGCGCCAGCTCCAGGCGCCGCCGTTCCAGCACCTTGCGCAGGCTGGCCAGGCGCAGTTCGGCGTCGAGCAAGGCCTGTCGGGCCACTTCCACCCTGTGGGCGTGGTCGCCCACCACGTTCCCCTGCAGGCTGGCGGCGTGGGCCAGCCGGTCCATGAACTGGTAGTGGTGGTACATCACCTCGGGCTGCCGCACCGTATCGGGCCGCGTGCCCCATCGACCTTCCGTCTCGCGCGCATAGCCCTCCAACTGGTCGAGCTGGTCGCGGGCGGCCTGCTGCGCCGCCTGCGTGTCTTGCAAGGCCCGGCGAGCGTCATCGCGCTTGCGACTGGCGACTTCGACGGCCACCATGAGAGCGTTGAGGTTGGACATGTTGCTGCTTCCGATTCAGTGACCCGCTAATGCGACAGTGCTGCCCCCATGGCGGCAACGCTCTGGTCCATGGTGGCGGCTTCGAACATGTCCTGCTGAAGAAACTCGGCCATTTGCGGCTGCAGGCGGATGGCCTCGTCCAGCGCGGGATCGGAGCCACTCATGTACGCGCCAACCTGCACCAGGTCTCGGCTCTTCTGATACCGCGAGTACACCGCGCGAAAGCGTCGCGCAAGCTCGAAATGCGCCCGTGGAACCACGTTGTGCATGACCCGGGAGGCGGACTGCTCGATGTCGATCGCCGGGAAGTGCCCGGTTTCCGCCAAAGCGCGCGACAGCACGATGTGCCCGTCCAGAATGGCCCGCGCGGCGTCCGCGATGGGGTCCTGCTGGTCGTCGCCCTCCGACAGCACCGTGTAGAAAGCCGTGATGGAGCCCACGCCATGCAGACCATTGCCACTGCGCTCTACCAGTTGCGGCAACTTGGCAAAGCACGATGGCGGGTAGCCCTTGGTGGCCGGCGGCTCACCGATGGCCAGCGCAATCTCGCGCTGCGCCATCGCGTAGCGGGTGAGCGAGTCCATGAGCAGCAGCACATGCTTGCCCTTGTCGCGAAAATGCTCGGCCACTGCGGTGGCGTAGGCCGCCCCCTGCATGCGCAGCAGGGGCGGCGCGTCCGCCGGCGCGGCCACCACCACCGAGCGGGCACGCCCTTCGGCACCCAGGATGTCTTCCACGAACTCCTTGACTTCGCGGCCCCGTTCGCCAATGAGCCCCACCACGATCACGTCGGCACGGGTGTATCGGGCCATCATGCCCAGCAGCACGCTCTTGCCCACGCCGGAGCCCGCAAAAAGCCCCAGGCGCTGTCCGCGGCCCACGGTCAGCAGCGCGTTGATCGCCCGCACCCCGGTGTCCAGCGACTCGCGCACGGGGTCGCGATCCATGGCGTTGATCTGGCGACGGTCCATGGGCTCGGCAGCCACATCCTGCACCGGACCTCCGTGGTCCAGCGCAAGCCCCTGCGCATCGACCACCCGACCCAGGAGTCCGTCCCCCATCGGCAGCCGCAGCACGCCGGCACGCTGCACAGGGCGTGATTCTTCCCCAAGCCGGGGCACCGGCACATAGGGCGCAGCGGGGACCACGCTGGCGCCGCTGGACAAGCCATGGATGTCGCCAGCGGGCATCAGGAAAGCCTTGTCCCCTGAGAATCCCACCACCTCGGACAAGACGGGGTCGTGCCCCGGCATTTGCACCAGGCACTGCGAGCCCACGGGCACGCGGATGCCCGCCGCCTCCAGCACCAGCCCTGTCAGGCGGGTCAGCGTGCCACGGGTCTCCAGGGGCGCGCGCTCGGCCATCCGCTCGCGCGCATCCTCCATGAACCGGCTCCACGCCGTGGGGGCTTCAACGCTCATCGCCGTCCTCCACGTCCCAGGGTGACTGGAGGCCCAGGGCGGCAATGGCACGCTGCCACCGCTTGTCGAGGCTTCCGTCCACCACCATCCCTGCGGAGTCGACCAGACAGCCGCCTTCGGGCACCGAAGGATCGGCCACCCACTGAATCGAGGGGTTGTCCATGTCCTCGCGCAGGGGCTGCTCCATCACTTCCAGGTCTGCGGGGTGGAGCCGCACGGTGGCAGGCCGCCCCTCCGACACCACCATGCCGACGGCCTCGCGCACCACCGGCTGCAGCGCATTGGGGTTGACCGACAGCTCCTGGCGCACCACATCCCGCGCGATGTCACAGGCCAGCTCCAGCACCTGCTGGGCCATCTGCTGCTGCATGTCGTTCAGGCTGGCATCCAGCGTCTGAAACAGCTGTTGCATGCGGTCTGCGGCTTCACGGCCCTGCCGGGCGATGTATTCATCCATGCGGCGCTGCCACTCCAGCGCGGTCTCGGCCTGCCCCTGGGCAAAGCCCTCGGCATAGGCGTCGTCGCACGCCTGCTGCAACAGCGCCTGCTGGGCAGCCTCGTCCACCTCGATGGGCAGCGCCTCTTCGGCAGGCTCCGGCTCGGGGTCTGGCTCGGGCTCGGAGCCATCCACGGCGCGGAACTTCCACTGGGTAAAGTCGCCGACCTCTTCGCTGGGAATGAAGCGCGAGTACGAGCGCTGGTTAGACGAAGGCATCATCACCGCCGCCTCCGATCACGATCTGGCCCTCGTCGGACAGGCGGCGCACCGTCTTGAGGATTTCCTTCTGCTGCGCTTCCACCTCGGACAGGCGCATGGGACCGCGCGATTCCAGGTCTTCGCGCAGCGCATCTGCCGCACGGGAGGACATGTTCGAGAGAAACTTTTCCCGTAGATCGGGCACTGCGCCCTTGAGCGCCACGATGAGCGTTTCGGACGCCACTTCCTTGAGCACGGTCTGGATGGCCTTGTCGTCGAGCTTGAGCACGTCTTCGAACACGAACATCTTGTCCATGATCTTCTGGGCCAGGTCGGGGTCGTAACCGCGGATCGACTCGAGCACCACCGCATCCATGTTGCCGCCCAGCAGGTTGATGATTTCGGCCGCCGCCTTGACACCGCCCAGCGAGCTTTTGCGGAT
The DNA here is from genome assembly GCF_049198005.1 of Paracidovorax sp. MALMAid1276. Classification (NCBI taxonomy): domain Bacteria; kingdom Pseudomonadati; phylum Pseudomonadota; class Betaproteobacteria; order Burkholderiales; family Comamonadaceae; genus Paracidovorax; species Paracidovorax sp. MALMAid1276. The sequence goes on from NZ_JBMIRS010000175.1 coordinate 19,871, forward strand.
CTTGTCGCCACCCGCCAGCACCTTGAACAGAACCTCGTTGAGGTCCTTGAGCGCCGTGGGCTGAATGCCTTCCAGGGTGGCCACGCGCAGCAGGATCTCGCTGCGCTGGCGGTCCGTGAGGTGCATCAGGATGCCCGACGCCTGGTCGCTATCGAGGTGCACGAGGATCGCGGCCACGATCTGTGGATGCTCGTTGCGCAGCAGTTCGGCCACCGACAGGGGGTCCATCCACTTCAGGCTTTCGATTCCCGAGACGTCGCCACCCTGCAGAATGCGGTCGATCAGCAGCCCCGCCTTGTCCTCACCCAGAGCACGCTTGAGAACGGCGCGCACGTAGTTGCCCGTGTCGGACACCAGCAGGCTTTGCGCGGCAGCCGCGTCGGAGAACTTGTTGATGACCTGGTCCACCTTCTCGCGCGAGACCGATCGCATGCGCGCGATGGTTTCGCCCAGCTTCTGCACCTCCTTGGGCGAGAAATGCTTGAAGACCTCGGCAGCCTCTTCCTCGCCGAGTGACATCAGCATGATGGCTGCGTCATTGAGTCCTTGGTCATCCATGGCTAGGGTTCCGGAAATCGGTGATCAGGCGGGTTCGCCGTTGAGCCAGGTCTTCAGAATGTTGGCCACGGCCACCGGATTCTCCTTGGCGAGCACGCGCGCCTCTTCCAGACGCAATTGCTCCGGTGTCGCGGGCAGGGCCTCGTCTTTCTTGCCACCGGGCCCGGGCAGTGCCGGGCGCTCCAGCGCTTCGGCCTCCAGGGCGTCCACCTGGCCGCCTGCCGCTGCAGCAACAGCGCCGTCGGCCTTGGTGGCCTTGGCGGATTTCGCGGGGCTCGGCGACTTGAGGGCGGGGCGCACCAGCCCCAGCAGCACGAGGGCAGCAAACACCACGGCGCCCACCGGCCATGCCAGGGTCTTGACCAGATCCACCGTCTCGGGCTGCTTCCAGACCGGGACATCGCTCACGGCGGCTGCCGTCACCTGGAACGGCGTGTTCATGAGGTTCACAGAGTCCCCACGCTCGCGGTTGAAGCCGATCGTCTCGCGCACCAGTGCGGTCATCTGTTCGATTTGCTGTGGTGTGAGCGCCTTGGGAACCAGCTTGCCCTTTTCCTCCGTGGACTGGTAGTTGACCACCACGGCGGCGCTCAAGCGCTTGACGGCGCCTGTGCTGCCCCGGGTCACACGCACGGTCTTGTCCACTTCGTAATTGGTGGTGGACTCGCGCTTGCTGTTCTCCTCCTCGGTGCTCCCCTGGGTGCCGCCGGCATTGGGAGCGGGATTGGCGCCGTTGATGGGCGCGGCAGAGGGCGCCGGGGGCTGGTTGGCCACAGCGCCCGGCACGCCGGTGGCGGTTTTGTTGGCACTGCCACGGCTTTCCAGCACCTGCTGGCTGCGGATGGCGCCGGCATCCGGTGTCTGGTTGGGGCGGAACTGCTCGGAAGTGGAGTCGGTCTTCGTAAAGTCCACCTCGGCCGTCACCTGTGCCTTGACGTTGTCCCGGCCCACGACGGGCTCCAGGATTTCCATGATCCGGCGGGTGTACTGCTGCTCGATCTGCTGCACATACAAAAGCTGCTGCGCGTTGACCTCGGCGCCCGAAGCGCTGTCGGGCGCCTGGGACAGCAGCTTGCCCGTGTCGTCCAGCACGCTCACCGCCGAAGGTGCCAGTTCCGGCACGCTGGATGCAACGAGGTGCACGATGCCCGCCAGCTGGGCGCGATCGAGAATGCGGCCGGGGTGCAGGCTCACCAGCACCGACGCCGAGGGCTTTTGCTGCTCGCGGAAGAAACCGTTCTGATTGGGCAGTGCCAAATGCACCCGCGCCCCCTGCACGGAGGACAGCGCCTGGATGGAACGGGTCAGCTCGCCCTCCAGCCCGCGTTGAAAGTTCAGCCGCTCCTGGAACTGCGTCATGCCGAACTTGCTGTTCTCCATCAGCTCGAAACCGGTGACCGAGCCCTTGGGCAGGCCCTGAGTCGCCAGGCGCAGACGCACGTCGTGCACCCGGTCGGAAGGGATCAGGATCGCCCCGCCACCATCGGCATATTTATAGGGCACGTTCATCTGCGACAGCTGCCCCACAATGGCGCCGCCATCCTTGTCGCTCAGGTTGGCGAACAGAACCCGATAGTCGGACTGTCGGCCCATCACGACGGCCGCGATGGCCACGGCCACCAGCAGCGCCACGCCGACGCCCAGACGCATGCGCCGTGCGCGGTCCAGGGACGACAGCCGCTGCAGCCAGCCTGGGCCGGCGGGGGGGATGGGGGCAACAGGAATTTCAGCAACTGCAGACATCGTGCTTTCCAGAAAGGACGGGCCTGGCGACAGACCAAAGCGTGGGGTCGATTATTCGGTCACGCTTGCAAAATGTTCGCTGGATAAGCCGCGCGTTTGACCATCATTTCGCCGTGATGGACCCGGGCGGGCTGGCTAGGATACGCAGCATACCCCCATTCCCCGACGGACACAGCCATGGACCTCCGCATCTCAAGCGCAACCGCCCCCCTGCAGGGCGCCGGCTTGGCGCGCCGCGCGATGGCGGCACCCCAAAACGACGCCAGCGAAGTGGGATTTTCGAGCGCGCTCAAGGGCGCCCTGCAGTCTGTGAGCGCCGCCCAGAATCGCTCTTCGGACCTGCAAAAGGAAGTTCAGATGGAGAACCCCGCTGTGAGCCTGGAAGAAACCATGGTGGCCATGCAAAAGGCCCAGATCGGTTTTCAGGCGACGCTGCATGTGCGCAACCGCATGGTGCAGGCATACACCGACATCATGAACATGCAGGTGTGACAGCTGTCACGCTTCAAGTTTGATAGCGCTTGGCGCTTGCCATCAAAAGAAATCCAAGCAATATTGCACTACAGGCGAATGCCAGCAAGCGCTGCCAGCTATTAATTTTGAAGCACCAACAACAAAGCCCCGCATTGCGGGGCTTTGTTGTTTCTTCGGGTTGGTGCGGCACTGCCGCGAGCCACCACACTCTCCGCCGAAGGCCTCAATGCATCATCTGCGGCTGGCCGTCAAACATATGCTCGAACTGGGTCAACCACGGCTCTGCCAGGCAACGGATCTGGGCGTCATTGCGCAGGATGCGCTGCATGATGCGAGTTTTCTCGCGACGGTGTTCGGGCAGCAGCTCCTGCTCTTGCGACTTGTACCGCAGCTGCTCGATGAGCACGGCACAAGCCCCCTCGTAGCGCACCACGCCATCCCAGTCCTTCAGGCGCGCAGCCTCCAGCATCTTTGCGCTGCTGTCTTCAATGGCCTTGTAGAAATCTATCAATTGGCTCTCCATGACAATCACCCCCCCACCTTGGCAGAAGGACCAGAGCCGCCTGCGTTCGCCGAACCACCGATCGCTGCCCAGCTCTGGGCGACGGGCTCGATCAGCGCCACGACCTCCTCCAGCGGTGCCACGTCATTGCGCAAATTGGCGAGAGTCAGGCGGGTCACGCAATATTCATAGAGCGCCCGCAAGTTGACGGCGATCTCGCCGCCCTGCGCGGGATTGAGCGCCCCTTTGAGGCCCTCTTCGAGAATCCGCACCGATTTGCCGATGAGACGCCCCTTCGCATCCATCTCGCCGCGCTGCATGGCGCCTCGGGCCTCGTTGAGCGACTGAAGCAGGCCGTCGAAGAGCATTTGTATGAGCTGATGGGGATTGGCACCATCAACACCAGATTGCACGCCCACCTGGCGGTAGGCATTGGCTGCACGGGAACTGACGGGGGTGTACATGGCCTTCATTCCTTCTGACTACTTACCTTTTGTTTTCGGCAGTAGCGGCACAAACTCAAGCGGAATTCCAACGAAATTTCATTCACTCCCGGGGCATCAGCCACTCGACTTGTTCCATGATGCGACCTGCTGGCTGATATAGCTGCTGAGCGACGTCAATGATGCCATCTTCGTGTCCAGCGCCGTGTATTGCGCCCGAAGCCGCTTCTCCACCAGCGCTGCGCGGTCATTGACCTTGTCCTGCTCTGCGGTGTTGCGTTTGGCGGCAGCGCTGAGCGCGTCTGCTTTGTTGTTCATCAAGCCATCGAGCGCCAGCAACCCGGATGTAAAGCTCTTGAACTGCACGGCGAGGCCACCGCCCTCTCCCGCCGTGGCCGGATTGGCAAACAGCGCCTTGAGAGACGCGGGGTCCTTGAGAGCGGCGTCGAGCTTGGTGTTGTCCACCGCCAGCTTGCCGCCGCGTTCCATGGCGATTCCGGCATCCGCGAGACGCTGCAAAGCCCCCGTGCCGCCGGCCGAACCCATGGTCAGCATGCGCAAGGCACCCTGCAGCCCCACAGCCGTGCTGTCCCCCTGCAGAACACCCGCCACCTTGGTCTCCGCGTCGTAGCTCGTGGAAGTGCTGAGCAGATCGTTCACGGCGTTATAGGCCGCAACGAAGTCCTGGATGTTCTTCTTCATGGCGGCGGTGTCGGGCGCCACCCGCATGTTGACCTCGTCCGCAGTGACCTTCGACACGGTAATGCTCAGCCCGGGAATGGTCTCTGCAAACGTGTTGGTTGGCGATGAAATATCGATGCCGTTGAGCTTGGCCTGGGCGTTCTGGCCGTACTGCACGGTGTTGCCCGCCATTCCGGCGCCCGGTGCATTCTGGGGGTCAAAGCTCAGTGCCGACAAGCCGGGCGAGCCGGGGTCTTCGGCCACCTGAATTCGAAATCCCGACTCTTCGCCAGTTTTGGACGAGCGAACGAGGAGCCGCTCGCCCGTGGCGTCACGCATGACGGTTGCGGTCACCCCGCCGTTGGCGTCGTTGATCTTCGCTGCAATCGTGGTCAGAGAATCCGTGGCGCCCACGGTGATGGCCAGGGGCGAATCCGTGCCCGGCGTGAACTGCGGTGGCGGCGTGGTGTGAAGCCACGAGCCCAGCTGTATGGTCAGCGTTCCGCCCCCCACTGCCGTGTCCTTGGGAACGGCCGTCGAAGCAACCGACTGTGCCCGCGCCAGCTGCTGCACGCTGATCCCCATGGTAGTGGCGCTGGCGATTCCAGTGACAGTCGCTGATACCGCCTCACTGTTGGACGATGTGATCGCCATCCCGTTCCAGGAGCCATCGCGCGTGAGCTTGGCGGCAGCGTCGCCAAGGGTCGACATGAGCGATTTGATCTGCGAATAGGTAGAGACGCGCGTCTGAATGGACGAGGCCTGGGTCTGCAACTGCGCAAGCGGGCGCTTTTCCAGTGCGACCATTTGCGAAACGATGCTGTTGACGTCCAGCCCGCTGCCGATACCGATCGATGAAATGGCCATATCGCTCTCCTTGGCGCGCCCAGAAACTGGGCATTGCAAAAACTACACGATTCTTGCAAAAACCGGCTCCGTGTAAAAGCCGGAAAAGCGGCGAGGGGAGCCACCCCATCGCCGCTTTGACAGGCCCGCAGCTCGCCGGGCCTGGACTTCCTGCTCCGATTACCGCAGCAGCGACAGCACTTGCTGGGGCAGCTGATTGCTCTGCGCCACCATGGCCACACCGGCTTGCTGCAGGATCTGGGTGCGAGACAGGTTCGCAGTTTCCTTCGCGAAGTCAGCGTCCACGATACGGCCACGGGAGGCTGACAGGTTTTCAGCCTGGATATCGATGTTGTTCACCGAGTTCTCGAACCGGCTTTGCAGCGCGCCGAGGTCGGCACGTGCGGAGTTCACCTGGTCGATCGCATTGTCGATCTTCTTCAGTGCCACCCACGCGTCCTTCTGAGTGTCCACCTTGAGCGTTTGAATTCCCTTGATGTCGTCACCCGTCGCTGCAGCCAAGTTGGTCGTACCGTCAAACGCGGTACTGGCAGCGGTAAAGCCCGTCATCGTCACCGTTTCAGGCGTTACGCCGTCGGCCTGGAGCTTGGACGACATGAATTCCAGCTTGTACGTACCATCATCGTTTTTCGACATGAAGGCCGTAACACCCGTGTCCGCAGACTTGTTGTTGATGGCCGAAACCACGTCACCCAGCCGCTGGACGCCGGAGCTGGCTGCACGGATCGCGCCCAGGTCGATGGCCGAACCAGAACCCACTTGAATGGTCAACGTGCCAGCATCAATCTTGGTGGCGAAGCTGGTCACGGTCGCGTCACTGGCATTCACCGAAGCGACGGAACCCGTGGAATAGTTGATGCTGGCCAGACCGCTAGCACGCGAATCCGTCAAGGCGCCCACGGTGATGTTGTCGCCAGCGTTGGCGCCCACCTGGAACAAGGCACCTGCGAACGAACCATCGAGAATCTTGGTGCCGTTGAAGCTGGTCTGCTTGGCCACACGGTCGATTTCGTCGGTGAGCTGCTTGACTTCAGCCTGCAGGGCTTCACGGTCGCTCTTGCTGTTGGTGGCATTGCTGGCCTGCACAGCCAGTTCGCGCATGCGCTGGAGCATGTCACCCACCTTGCCCAGCGCGCCTTCGGCGGTTTGCGCCAGCGAGATGCCGTCATTGGCATTGCGGGCCGCCACACCCAGGCCACGCACCTGGGTATTCATGCGCTCTGCAATCGCCAGGCCGGCAGCGTCATCCTTGGCGCTGTTCACGCGCAGACCCGACGACAGGCGTTGCATGGAGGTAGCCAGCGAGCCGGCCGAGAGCCCCAGATTGCGCTGCGCATTCATCGAGGGAAGGTTGGTATTGATGGTAGAGGCCATTTGAAATGCTCCTTGGTAACTAAATTCCGGCTAAACCGCCGATCAGAACGCCGGCCAATGCCAGCAGCCAAGACCGGGGCGGCAGTAACGTGAACCCATCCATCGCTTGCCGGTCAACAAATTCGCTCGAACCTGTTGGTTGGGTTATCGGGCGGCCCTGCGGGAAACTTGAGCACATGTAACAAAAATATTTGCATTTCCCTGTGCGCGCCTCAGCAACGGGGCACCCGGAACACCGATTTGGGGGGCATTCCACCTTTTTTTCCACCCTCTATGCCATGGGGGCTTGTAGAAGAATTCCATCAACGCTAGGGCTACCAACTGCGGGTGGTGTCCTTGGTCACGGCAGCAATGCCCTAGCTTTTTGAAGGAGTTCCGCAATGGCCTCAACCATCAACACCAACATTGCCTCGATCAATGCCCAGCGCAACCTGGGGCTCTCGGCCAGTTCCCTGGCCACCTCCATGCAACGCCTTTCTTCGGGGCTGCGCGTGAACAGCGCCAAGGACGACGCGGCCGGTCTGGCCATCGCCGAGCGCATGAACACGCAGATCAAGGGGCTGACGGTGGCTGCGCGCAACGCCAACGACGGCATTTCGCTGGCGCAAACCGCCGAAGGCGCGCTGGGCAAGGTGGGTGACATGCTCCAGCGCATGCGCGAACTGGCGGTGCAGGCCAGCAACGCGACCAACAGCAAGGCCGACCGCGAAGCCCTGCAGGCGGAGGTCAAGCAGCTGTCGGACGAAATCGACCGCGTTGCGAAACAAACCACTTTCAACGGGCAAAAAATTCTGGACGGCTCGTTTGTGGGTGCCGTCTTCCAGGTCGGCGCCAACTCGGGGGACAACGTCACATTGGGCGCCCTGGCCGACACCCGGGGTTCAGGCCTGGCGAACATCAGCTATTCCACCAGTTCGGTGCCATCCATAGACACCGCCAATACGACGATCACGGGCTATGCCACCGCCGTGCCTGCCGGCACGCTCACCATCCAGGTCGGCGCCAGTGCTTCGGCCGTCGATCTGGGATCGATCAAGGGTGCTTTGTCGGGCGTGGAGCGTCTCGGCCAGGTGATCTCGGCAATCAATGCCAAGTCCGCGGACACCGGGGTCACCGCGTATCTGACCAAAAACGACGATGGCACCTATGCCATGGAGCTGATGTCCGCAAAGATCGGGGCCGATGGCGTCACCCCCGAACCGGTGACGATGACCGGCTTTGACGTAGCAACAACAGGCTTTGACGGGTCGGCCATCACCTTTACAGACGCAGCGGGGACCGAGAAGACCGGTATCGACAACGTGACGGTGGCGACCCAGCGCGACGCGTGGGTGGCACTCAAGAAGATTGACAGCGCCATCGACCAGGTGAACTCTGCCCGCGCCGACCTGGGCGCCCTTCAGAGTCGATTCGAGAGCGCTGTGGCCAACATCGACATTCAGGTGGAAAACCTGGCAGCCTCCCGGGGCCGTATCGTCGATGCCGACTTTGCCAAGGAAACCGCAAACCTCTCGCGCACGCAGATCCTGCAGCAAGCGGGCACTGCGATGGTGGCGCAGGCAAACCAGTTGCCGCAGCAGGTACTGCAGCTGCTGCAAGGCTAAAAGCGCACAGCCCCGCGCAAATCGAACCGAATTCGCCAAAGCGGGTGTGGCTTGGTCCGGCAACTCCAAGCGCTCTGCGGGGTGCCGGCGCGCTCCGGTGAACTGAAGAGGCGAAGGCCGCTTCTTTGCCGGCAGGAAAGGCACTCACTGATCGCCGAATTCACAGGCACGCTGGACTAGACTCCTGGCTCGCCCCGGCATGGGGATTCAGAATTTTTGCCCCGGGGAGCCTCTTGCATGAACAGAAGCCCAACGCTGCTTTTGAGGGCGCACTATCAACGCCTTGAAGAACAGTATCTATTGCAGCTGTTTGCCTCGGACCTGAGCGGCAAGAGCGTTCTGGATGTTGGCTGTGGCGAGGGCAAATACATGCGCCTGCTGGGTGGCAGGTGCTCCAGAATCGTGGGCATCGATGCCAATCGAGACCAGGTAGATGGGTTGCAACGCGAGGGATTCGAGGCGTTTCTGCCCGAAAGCCTTCCGCGCCAGCGCTACGACGTCATTCTGATGTCCCATGTGATCGAGCACATGTCGGCGCCTGACCTCGTAGCGTTCATGGATCGCTATCTCCCCCTCCTGGCAGACGATGGCAAGCTGATCGTGCTCACCCCCCTGCCCGGCCTTCGCTTCTGGCACGACTACACCCATGTCCGCCCCTACACGCCGCAGAGTCTGGGCATGATGTTCGGCATTCTTGGTGCGCCAGCGGCGTTCAGGCCAAAGGTTCGGATGCAACTGCAGGAGATCCGGTTCTTTCGCGACAGTTGGCGAATCCGCCATAGCCGCCACTACTACCCCAGCACCCTGCGACAAGACCATGCGCCCGGCGCGCGGTGGAACAGCAAACTGATTTCCGCGGCCAATACCGCGTTGGCCGGCCTGCATGTCGTTTCAGCGGGCAGGCTCGGGCCTCTCGCAAGCTGGGCAGGGGTGTACCGCATTGCGGCGGCTGAACCGGAAGCCCAGTCATGACGCCCCATTCGAAAACACGGGTGCTCGTTTTCCCGGGGGAAGCGGAAAACGCCTTCGAGCTCTTCCAGGCGCTGCGCTACTCCACCCGTTTCGAAGTGTGGGGAGCGTCCAGCCGGCCTGGCTACGGAAGCTGGTTGTTCCCGCGCTATCGCGACGACCTGCCCAATATTGACGAAGAGAACTTCCTGACGGAATTCAACCTCTTCGTGCAAACCCACCAGATTTCCCTGGTGTTCGCCACGCACGATCAGGTCGCGCTGTTTCTGGCGGAACAAGGCAGTGCATTGAAAGCCACGTTGGTGGGTTCCGGCGTCGAGTGCGCACGGCTATGCCGTGACAAGAGTCTGTTGTATGCCACGCTCGCAGAGGAAGCCTTTTGCCCACGCACCTATACGCACCCGCAGGCAGTGGAACAGTGGCCGGTGTTCATCAAGCCGAGCCGGGGCCAGGGTGGCGTAGGAGGCGCACGTGCAAACGACCTTCAGACACTGTTGCACCTGTGGTCTCAAACATCCGAGCCGGTCATCAGCGAATACCTGCCCGGCGAAGAGTTCACGATCGACTGCTTTTCCGACCGCCACGGGCGTCTCCTGTTTGCTGGCCCTCGGTCCCGTGATGTCGTCAAAATGGGGATTGCGTTCGAGTCACACACGGTGGCACTCGATGCTGCAACGCAGCATATCGCTGAGATCCTCAACGCAAAGCTCAAGCCCCGGGGCCTCTGGTTCTTCCAGACCAAGCGCAGCGACACCGGCGCGCTGAAGCTGCTGGAAGTATCGTGCCGCGCTGCCGGGACCATGGGCGTATACCGGCAGCAAGGCGTCAACCTGCCGCTGCTTGCAGCGTATGACGCCTTGGGCCTGGATGTTCGTGTGATGAAGAACGAGTTTCCGGTCGCGTTGCGCCGCCGGCTGCTCAGCAGCTACAAAATCGAGCACAGCTTTCACACCGTGTATGTCGACTATGACGATACCGTCATCGTGGATGGCGAGGTGAACGCCGCGCTGATGCAGTTTCTTTACACCTGCCGCAACCGGAAGAAGAAACTGGTGCTGATCAGCCGCCATGCGGGGGACCTCAAGGCCCATATGCGCGCGTTCAGGGTGTTTCCGGAGCTTTTCGATCAGATTCACCACATTGCAGATACCGAGAAAAAGTCGGACTACGTGACCGAATCCAGTGCAATCCTGATCGACAACCTATTCGTCGAGCGGGAAGAAGTCCTTGCTCGCACGCGAATCCCCGTGTTTGACGTCGATGCCGTAGAAGGACTGCTTTGAGTTCCGATGCACGCCCCACCATGAGCACCGAAACACCGCTGGTCAGCATCTTCATGCTCACCTACAACCACGCGCCGTACATCGAACAGGCGATGCACAGCTGCCTCGCGCAGCAGACTTCGTTTCCCTTCGAGCTGGTCGTGTGCGACGACGCTTCGACCGACGGCACCGCTGAAATTGTGGAACGATGGTCGCGCGAACATGCCAACCTCGTTCTTCTGAGGCAGCCGGTGAACGGGCGTGGCCTCAACAACTGCATGGACGGGCTTCGCTACGTTCGCAGCAAGTACATCGCATTCTGTGAAGGCGACGACTACTGGAAAACGCCCCATAAGCTCGAAAAGCAGGTGAGCTTCCTGGAAGACCACCCGGATTTTTCCGTTTGCTGCCACCGCGTGGAAATGCAGTTCGACAACCGGCCGGGCGACGAGAAGAAGCAGTACATCTACAAGGACTGCTCAGCCGACGACGAGCGGATCCGGCAAGGCATCTTTCACGCCGACGAGGCCATCGCCAACTACTACTTTCAAACGAGTTCCTTCGTGTTCCGCTGGCGGTTCCGAGAAGGTCTTCCACCCTGGTTCCGCAAGTGGATGCTCTACGACCATGCACTGATGATGCTGCATGCGGTGGAGGGCAAGATCAAGTATTTCGACGACGCGATGAGCGTGTGGCGGCGTAACGAAAGCGGCTATTCATGGCTGCAGAACGTGGACAAAGGCGTTTTCTTCCAGAAGGAAGGCGACGGCTGGATTCGCTTCTATGAGGAAATGGATACCTTCTTCGCGGGCCGGTTTCACCTGCAGATCAGAGAACGTGTTCTGCTTGCCTTGCGCGGCATGATCACCAACTGCTTGGAAACCGGAGACCTTGACCAAGCGCGCAAGATCATCGCGGACCATCAGCAATGGTTCTTGAAGCTCGTCAAAGACAATGCGCCGCTGCTGGACGCAGTCAGGCTGGCCATGCCGGAGCAAGTGGACCGCGTGCCTCCGTGGACAGGCAGACCAGGTCAGGACGGTGAGACAGCCCCGGCGCCATCCATGGGCGGCTTCAAAGAGTTTGAACTGCAGAGCATTCCGCCGACGCCCGACAGCGTCTGGCACCACTGGACCGCCGATCAGGAGTTTGCTTGCTTCGCCACCCCGCTGGCAGCGCTTCTGGCATGGGTCTACCACCGCCGTGTTCGGCGGCTGTGGCTGCCGGCAATCATTTCGCAAACTCTGCGGGACGAGCTGCAGAACCTGTGGTTTCCCCACCAGTTCTATCCCGTAGGCAGCGACTTCACGCCCTCTGCCGATTTCGTTGCGCATACGCTGCCGGGCGATGCGGTACTGACGGTTTCATGGATGGGGCGACCGCCCGCCTCTGCCCTGCGACAAGCGCTGCGCCAGCGCACAGATGTTCTCTGGATCGATGATCGCAGCGACGCACTCTGGCCTGGAACACCCCTGGAAGCCGATGCCACGCTTTACAGCCCCTCCGATGTGCTGGGCGTGCCAGACGGGGGAATTCTGGTCGGCGCCGGCGTCGGCACGCTGAAGCCCCGCTCCACCCAGGAAAACACGTTCGCGACCCAGCGCAGGGACCTCCTGCTGGAGCGCCTTGAACACCCGATCGTCAGCAGCGACCTCGTGGCGCGCGAAAAGGCAGTCCGGTTCGGCCATCCCTCGCCCGCAGGCGCGATGAGCCGCCTGTCCACGGAGATGCTGGCGCGCATACCGATGCCGCTGGTTGCAGCGCGGTGTCGAGCGAACTGGGCGGTGCTGCACGGCCTGTTGCGCCAGTGGGCGCTGTGGCCTCAGTCCTCAACGGTGGACTTCGCACCGTCCGCCTTTCCGCTGGTGCTGCCCGCATCGATTCCGCCCGTTTTTCTCCGAACGGCCCTGAACCGAAAAGGCGTCCTGTGCACGGTCCCCGCCCTCGCTTTGGACGACAAGTACGACCCCACGCTGGGACAAGAGACTGAACTTCTCAAACGATTGCTTCTTCTGCCCTGCGACCACCGGTACAGCGAGCAAGAAACGCATCGCGTCGCCCAGGAGGTTCTCGCCATCCTGCAAGGCGAATCCGATTTCGGCACGCCGGGTGCACGCCCTGCGCCTGTCTGAAGTCCTTCTCCCGGCTCACCCCTACCGCTCAGAACGCCCCCGCAAGGAAACCATCATGCGATTTTGCAACCGCCCCTACGATCATCTGCATCTCACACACGGCGGCAAAACCTACTGCTGCAGCTGGGCGTCCAAGCGCGAGATTGGCAACCTCTCGCGCCAGTCCGTGCAGGAAATTTGCGAAAGCCCCGACGCCCAGGCGTTGCGGGAATCCATCGAGAACCAGAGTTTTGAGTATTGCCTGAAGACCTCATGCCCCTTCCTCAGCAACGACACCCTGCCAGACCTGTCGCCCGAGGACTTTCGCAAGGAAGTTGAATCCCGCGCGGGCAAGCCGCCCACCAACTTCAACATTGCCTACGACTACACCTGCAACCACGCCTGCCCCAGCTGCCGCAACGGTCTGTTCAAGACAGACTCCAGCTATCGCGATCTGATGGGTGTCATGGAAGAAAAACTTCTTCCCTATCTCGGAAACGCGAAGTTCATGGAGGCCTGCGGGAACGGAGACGTGTTCTCCAGCAAGTACATGATGAGCATGCTGTCCAAGGTCAAACCTTCCGACAGGAACTGCGAGATCTCGCTGGAGACGAACGGAGTGCTCGTCAAGAGAAACTGGGACAAGGTTCAGCATCTGGAGGAATACCAGCTCACCGTCATCGTGACGCCCAACAGCTTCGAGCGGGCCACCTACACACAACTGAGCGGGGGTTTTGACAACCTGGATGTGACGCTCGAAAGCCTGGACTTTCTTTGCAGCCTCCGGCAGGCCAAGCGGCTCAAGAACCTCATCATCACGATGGTGGTACAGCCTGCGAACTTCCGGGAGGTTCCCTCATTCGTTCAAACCTGCCTGGACCGATTCAAGGCAGACAAGATTCAGCTACGGCCTCTGCTGCCCTGGTTCACGTTGTTCCACGATGTCAATTTCAGCCAGCAAGACCTTACCAACCCCAAGCACCCTGACCATGCGGAGTTTGTGAGCGTCATGAACCATCCTGTGTGCCAGCACCCGAAGGTCTTTCATTGGTCTGGAAAGACGTTCTCCCGATGAGGTTGCCCGTGCAGCGCGCACCGTGCCGGTCATTGCCCGCGGGCAGCGCCCTGCTCAAGGGCCTCGATGCGCTGGCGCAGCAGTCCGCCGCCCGACCGCTCGAAGCCTTCCATCCACAGGTTGCGCTGCCAGATCATGACTTTGGCGTAGTCCCAGTACTGGTTGAAAATTTCCCGCCCATGGTGGTGGGGCACCGGCGTCAGCGCTGCAACAGGGCGCGGCAGGGGGCGGCCGGGCGTGATGGACTGGCACCAGAATGCCGGCGCCAGGAAGGTCTGGAAATGCACCTGCTGGTAGCCCTCGCAATCGGCTGGCGCCCCTGGGGCCTCTGGGGTGCCAGGGACGTCCACAGGAACAAACGGGCGAAACAGCACATGGGCCGTCTTGCCGAACCAGGGTGCCTCCTGCAGCATGCCCGAGGAAATGCCCACCAGCTCCACATCGTCATGCGTGCTGAGAATCTGGTAGGCATTGAGGGGGCAGGGCGCGGCAGCCTGCCCCGTGATACGTTCAAGCTGCGCCCGCTCTTCCTCGGCAAACTCGGTCGCCAGAGGATGCCCTTTGTAGAGAAGACGGCGCCCCTGGCACAGCAAGCGCAGGCGGTCGGCAAAGTCACTGCAGCGCAGCGACCGCCCCTCCGGACCCAGCAGCGAAGCGTCCAGGGGTGTCTGGCCCACGAAAAGCAGGGCTCCGTTCAGGTCGTCGAAGTGGTAGCGCCCATAGTCCTGGAGTTCACGTTGGTGCATGCGCACATTCGCTGCCAGCATCGCCGCCTCCATGCGGATTTCCTCGGTGGCCACGGCGAATTCAGCGACCCGGCGGCCTATGTCGGCGTCCGAGCTGCGCACGCAGACATAGAAGTCGCGCCCGAAACGCAAGGGAGACAGGCGCAGATCCACGTAATGGATTCCACGGTCCCGGCAGGCATCTCTCAGCCATGGAGGGATTTCACACGTCAGCAGCAATGTGTCCGCAGAGATGAAGGTAAACAGGTAATCCACCGCACGCGAAGGGACCGCGTGGTACAGGGCGGCCCACAGCGCTTTCCGGGCTTCGGCGCTCTCGCCGTCCATGCCAGCCAGCCTGCGAAACTCGTCCGGATCGAAACCGCCATCGGTCCACGCCGAATTCCTTGTCCTGACCTCGGGCGAGTAACCGATGTCCACCCCGCAACCTTGCAGGATGGGCTCGCGGGCAAGGTCAAAACACGCCTCAGGAAAGGCCCGTGTGCCACGCAGAAGATCGGGCAGGCAAACGATCTTGTCGTATGGTTTCATTTAATAAACATGATGTGGACTGGCGATCGCGATCCGATTCTCAAACCAACCGGTAGTTTCCAAGCATTTTCCGGATCGCACCAATCTCGTTGAACATCATGACGTCAATAATCGACAAATGCGGCACAAAGGTTTCCCCAAACTGCAAGTAGTCCTTCGTATCCGAATGCAAAAACCGCAGTTCAATCCCATGCGATCGAAAGGCCTCACGGTCATAGAGCGTCTGCCCTCCTTCCGGGTTGACATAAACGTCGGCCTCCAACGTCTTGCAGATGGAAAGTATTTTTTCCTGGGCGCGAAGGGTGTTGTCCTTTGCGAGGAGCGAGGACACCACGATGCGAGTTTCAATCTCCAGCTCGGCAGCGATCTGCCCAAGGGCGTGGGTTGCAAACCGGGCGAGGTTTCTATCGGGAAAATCGCATATCCGCGTCAGCAGCGGCATCACCCGCGAAAAATGGGGTGCCCTGCGGTAGGCTTGTTCGACCGTCTTGAGAAATTTTCTGAAATCATCTGCAATCACGATCTCGTTGATCAGCCGGTTCTGGCTGGCTTGCGAAAGCGATATGCTGAAACGCCTTCGCTGCCCGCCCAACAAGATATTGTTTCTCGCAATCCATCCCCGCTGAATGAAATGGACGTCGTCGTAGACCACATACTCATCCACCATCCCCAGCAGCTGAAAATATCCCAAATAGGGAAAAAGATACGGCTGCATGATGGCGACTGTTTTAGTCATATTTCCGTGGTGCAACAAGCAAATTGTTCGGGATCGCTCATTGGCTTGAGCACGAGGACATGGGGACGGTCTGCGGAATATTCTGGCACGGGATTCCTCGGCCACACCGGCTTTCACCGCCCTGCACCGCACCGCCCCCCGCACGCGCAACACCCGAAAGCTACGAAAAAGATAGCGCCTCACGCTGGATCACATTGGACTTCCAAAAGAAAGCACCTGAAATGATTACATGGCAAGCGCTGGCCGCTCTCATTTTTGAAGCAACGGACGTCCGTACGGGGCCCGGCTGGGTGGACCGACGTCCGTCCCTTGCGAGCGCGAACCTGCGCAGCCCTGCCGCACGGTAAGACCATGGCCTCCTTGCCCATCATCTGCCTGCCCGATCTTCTTCAGCAGCCCCAGGCGCTGTGCCAGGGGTTTCTCGACCTGGTGCGCGAACCCATACGCCAGGGCTGCGGCGTGGAACTGCCCAGCGCCCATGCGGTTCAGTCCGGCTACGGGCTTGCCGCCGGCTTCGACCTCGCACGCTTTCGCGCGCTGGCCGATGTCGACAGCGCCAGTGCCCAGCACGGGGCGCAATCGGCAGCGTGCTTTCACCACCTCCCCGCAGCTGCCCTCGACGAGCTAGCGCAACATTGGCCGACGCGGGGCACGGTGCTGTCGTATGAGATGCCGCCATGGCTCAGACAGGTGAGCGAGCAGCGCGGAACGCCCTTTCTCGATGTGCGCCTGTCTCCGCTGCGCTTCGGCAGCGACCTTTACGTCGCCATGCGCAGCTCGGACGACACCCTGTCCGAGAGGATTGCCGCCCGCGCCGTGCCGCCCGATGAAGTCCGGCTCGAAGCCGCCACGCTTGCCGCCAACGTGCGGATGCACCGAACGCAGCTGGAAGTCGCAGGCCGACATGTGTTTCAGGATCTGGCGGGCAGCCTGGTTCTTGTGGGCCAGGCGCCCGGCGACACCTCGCTGCTGACTCCCGACGGTCAGCGACTGCGCTGGGCGAATTTCGCCGAACCCTTGCGCGCGCTGAGTGCCGGGCGGCGCGTGTTCTTCAAGAGCCACCCCATGGCCACCGGGATGACCGCGCTGGAATGCGCGGAACTGGCCCGCATCATCGGCCAGCCGGTGGAGCCCTGCCACCAGAGCGCCTACCAGCTGCTCAGCGCGCCTGAGGATTTCGAACTCGCGGGAATGTCTTCGGCACTGCTCCAGGAGGCTGTCTGGTTCGGCAAGAAGGCGCACATGCTGCACGCCCCCGCCGTTCCGCTGGCGCATGAGTCTGCGCCGTCTGCCGCAGCCTTCCATCAGCTGCACTTCAGGACAGTGCTCTCCCCCGCGTTCTGGCACCAGGTGCTGGCGCCGGAGCGCCCGGCGCCGAGCGTGGCGGCCCTGCCGGATCTGGCACACCACCATGCCAGGACAACGCTGGACCGCTGGGGGGATTACGCCAAGGTGGCCACCTGGGAGCGCAGCATCACCCGGGAGGCCTTCGAACGCGGCGGCGGGAGCCAGCTGCGCCAGCGGCTCGACACATGGCACAAGAAGCCGCAAGAGATCCACACCACACGGCCGGTGCTGCCGCTGCGGGCAGGCGTTGCTTCATCGATCGAGCCTTTGAGGCTGCACGTGGGCTGCGCAAGCACACGGCTGGAGGGCTACATCAACATCGATTGCCGCGCGACCGAAGCGACCGACCATGTGTGCCAAGCCGGCGACATCCAGATTGCAGCGCCCGGAACCGTCACAGAGATCTACTCGCGCCACATGCTGGAGCACCAGGACCCCCAGGAGGCGCGCGCGACCCTGCGCCACTGGCACGACCTGCTGGCGCCTGGGGGCGTGCTGCACCTCATCGTGCCGGATGTGGAGTTCCACGCGCGCCAGATTCTCGGACTCGCGACCAGCAGTTTCGAGAACCAGATGGATCACGCCTTCGCCAGCCTTTGGGGGTGGCGGGATGAAGCACGAGGAGGAAACCGGGAAGACGCCCACAGGTGGGGCTACACCGAGCGCAGCCTGAGCGAGACGCTGTTCGCGGCAGGGTTCACCACCGTGCGGCGCCGCACGTCCGGTGCCGACAGTGAGCCGTGGCACCTCAACATCCTGGCTTACAAGCCTTCTGCCGCACTATGACCACACCGACCAGCATCCCCGGAGGCTCCACGAATGCGCCCGCTGCAGTGGGTTCGCAGCGCTGGGCCAATCTCGTCCCAGAGCATCTGGTCGAGCAGCCGAGCCCAGAACGTGCGGCCGAGCTGTTCAAGCGCAGTGTCAGGCTCGTGGAGATCGAGGTGTTCTCGTACTGCAATCGCAAGTGCTGGTTCTGCCCCAACGCCACCCATGACCGCATCTCCGGCAACACCTTGATGCCGGCTGAAATGTACTCGTCCATCCTCGCGCAACTGGCGTCCATCGACTATGACGGCGGCATCACCTACAGCCGCTACAACGAGCCACTGGCGGACAAGGTCATCCTGGAGCGCATCGCGCAGGCCAGCCGCATGCTGCCGCGGGCGCAGCTGCACAGCAACACCAATGGCGACTACCTCAATCACGAGTATGTCGAACAGCTGTATGCCGCTGGATTGCGCAACCTGAACATCCAGATCTATCTGGGGAACAACGAGCGCTATGACCACGCCAAGATCAAGGCGGCGGGAGACAGGACGCTGCGGCGTGTGCAGCTTCCCCACACGCTGGTCAGCGACATTCCGGGCGAATGGTATGAGCACCGCCTGCACTACCAAGACATGGCGATCCGGCTGTATGGCCGCAACTTTGAAACCGGCGGCACCAGCCGCGCGGGCGAGGTGCCCATTCACCTGGGATACCGCCGCACCTCGCCTTGCCTCATCCCTTTCTGGGCCGTGTACATCGATCACGATGGCTCCACCGTACCGTGTTGCAACTTCCGCTCCGACATCCCGGCCCATGCGGAGTATGTGATCGGCAATCTGGCTAGGCAGCCTGACCTCTTCCTGCAGTACGCAAGCCGCTTCGCCGCAGACTTTCGCGCCAGCCTCATCCAGGAGGGCGTCAAGCAAGGCCTGTGCAGCAACTGCCACTTTGCCGAAGAGCGCCCCACGGCGGAGCAGGCCGTCCAGCTCGCCGGACTGCTCGCCACCAGGAGCCTTCGATGAGCATGGTCCAGCTCACCCCCGCGCTGCGCGAAGCTCTGCGCAAGCGCGGATTTTTCATGGACGGCAACTTCGCCGGTGCCGCGGTGTCGGCCGATCTGTGCATCGAAACGCCCTCCAGCACCAATGCCCTCCTCGGGCTGGACTACCCGCTGCGCATCGGAGCCTTCAGCCACCTCAACGGCGGCTTCATCCAGAACGCGACCATCGGCCGCTACTGCTCGTTCGCCCGGGACGTGCAGATAGGCCATGGCCGCCACCCGGTGGACTGGCTGTCCGTTTCTCCCCTTCAGTACAGCCAGGGTTACCGCGGCTGGCAGCATGCGGCAGGGCTGCCGCCGGTGCCCAGTACCAGCCCCTTCGAATGGGCAAGTCACACCACGGTGGGTTCAGACGTCTGGATTGGCAACGGCGTCTTCGTGCAGGATGGGGTGCATATCGGCCATGGGGCTATCGTGGGCGCTCGCAGCGTGGTGACGCGTGACGTCGCCCCCTATGCCATCGTGGCGGGAAACCCCGCACGGCTGATCAGAATGCGCTTCCCTCCAGACATCATCAAGCGGCTGCTTGCGGTCGAGTGGTGGCGCTACGCGCTCCCGGACTTTGGCGCTGTGGATTTCTCCAACATCCACGCCACGCTGGAAAAAATCGAAGCACGGGTTGCTGAAGGCTCGCTCCAGCCGTTCGCCCCTGCCACGATCGATGCGAACACACTTCGCTCGCCGCCCCCTGCGTCCCGCGTCCACGTGGCCGTTCATGCGGCGATGCAGGAAAAGATCCGCAGCCTCAAAGACAGCAAGCAGGGAGAGACGGCCTACATCCTCGGAAACGGGCCTTCGCTGAACGGGCTTGACGCCAAGGCGCTGTTGCACAAGGAGTCCTTCTGGTGCAACCGGGCCTGGGAGATCACCCGGAGGTATCCCGGCCTTCGCTTCACACCCAAATACTATTTCGTGGCCGACCCGCAGGCATTTGATCAATACCCCGACGAAATCATGGGGGTCCATGCCGATATCAAGTTCCTGCGCTCCGATGTCGAGCAGAAGGCCCGGGCGTCGCACCCAAAAATGCTGGACCGGCAGAACGTCATCACGTTCCCGCTCACGGAGTCGCCGTATATGGATGAAGGCTATTTTTCCCACGATCCTGCGCACGCTATCTTTCGGGGCTTCACCGTGGTGCTCAATGCGGTGCAGTTCGCGTTCTACATGGGCTACCGAAAGGTGCTGATCGGCGGAGTGGATCTGGATTACTCGCAGCCGTACTTCTTTGGCGAACGGTCTGCGGGAGACATGCCCGTGGACCGCGCCGCGGCGTCTTTCGGCATCGCCAGGCAGTTTTTCGAGCGGCACGGCCGGCTGTTGGCAAAAATCACCCCCTCTCCCAACCTTCCGCTCGAATACATCCGTCCCGAGAACACTTCTGCCGAGACTACCGATGATGAATGAAGCCCAACCCTTCTTGTGCGACGGCGTCGGCGTGTGCCGCATCGGCAACACGGACATCCGCTACCTGCTCAGCCACCAGGGCAAGAACGCCTGGCGCTTCGACACCCTGTACACCAAGGAGCCCGAAACACTGGAGTGGATCGACGGCTTTGCAGAGAACGCCACCCTGTGGGACATAGGCGCCAACATCGGGATGTATTCCATCTACGCGGCGTTACGCGGGGTGAACGTGATCGCCTTCGAGCCGCATTTTGGAAACTACTTCCAGCTCTGCGCCAACATCCACATGAACGGATTGCAGGACAAAATCAAGGCCTACTGTTTTGCGCTGTCAGAGCACATGGCGGCGGGCACCATCAACCTGTCCTCGGTCGGCATGGGCACCGCCATGAGCTCATTCAACTGCGATCTCGACTATCTCGGCAACCCCTACCGCCCGGTGTTCCGGCAGGGAATGATGGGCTGCAGCATCGACCAGGCCGTGGAGCTGTTTGGCATGCAGGTGCCAGAGCACATCAAGATTGATGTCGACGGGATCGAGCTCGACATCGTCAAAGGCGCCCGCAAGACCCTGGGCGATCCCCGCCTCAGGTCTGTGTCCGTTGAACTTGTCGAGCGGCTGCCCGCACAGGTGGACGGTGTGCACGAGATCATGCGTGATGGCGGCCTGGAATTCATGCACAAGAAGCAAAGCACCATCTACCCCTATCACCAGATCGAAGGTGTTCTCAACTATCTTTATCAGAGGCCGCTGTGACTGAAGCTCAGACCTATCAACTCGACGCCGCGCAAACGGTGAGCAGGCTGGTGGAGAAAATCCGGGCCGCCGACATAGACCCTGCACCCTCCGAGAATATCTACATGGAAGATTTGCTGGAGCCGCAGCTCTACGGCGAGATCCAGAAGCGGCTGCCGCCCAAGGAGGCCTACGAGATACTCAACCACGCGGATGCCAGGCTCCCCGACGGAAGGTACACGCGCCTCATGCTCGATCTCACCGAGGCGACGCTGGAGCGGCTGGAGGGGGCCGATCGCGTCTTCTGGACCGAGATGGCCCGGGTCTTCTCGTCCGATGCGTTGAAGGATGCGATCCTTGAAAAATTCCAAAACCGGATCCACGCGAGATTCGGCGAGGAGATGCCTGAAACGGAGGCGATTCCCATTTTCTACAAGGACTTCCCCGGCTATTTCATCCGCATCCACCAGGACCATCCGATCAAGGTTGCGACGCTGCAGATCTACCTGCCCCGGGACGATTCCCAGACCCATCTGGGAACCTGCTTCTACCGCAAGGACGGCGACGGTTTTGCCAGGCTCAAGCGCAACGCATTCAAGCCCAATTCCGGGTATGCCTTTGTCCGCACCGACGACAGCTGGCACGGAGTGGACCCGATGGGCCCCGACGAAAACGAGCGAAACTCCGTCGCCATCACGATCTACGTGAAGGGTTCGCAATACAAGAACACCCTTGGCTACCAGAAGGCTTAGAGCGGCTAACAGAACTCAGCGCAGCGGTTCTGGCCAGGCGCAGCGTCGCAGGCAGTACGGGTAGTACGACAAGACGCGGCAACGGCGCCAGAAGATTTTTGTTTGCCGCTCTTAGCCCGGCCGGGCCCTCCATCGACACATCCCATGCAACCACAAGCAGCAGGCACAAGCAACATGCGCAACACCCTGGCAGACGTCCCCCACTTTCAGCTCAGAACGGACGTGGTGAAGCTGCTCGCGCCCGGCTCCGTGGGGGTCGAGCTGGGGGTGGCGGAGGGCAGGTTTTCGGAAAGCCTTTTGCACACAGGACGCTTCGCCCATCTCTTCAGCATCGACATGTGGGCGGGCGACCGGAACCACGACACCGCACAATACAAGATGGCCCTGCGGCGCTTGCTGCCCTTCAAGGAGCAGAACACCACCTTGCGCATGACCTTTGACGAAGCGCTGGACCTGTTTCCGGACGCGTATTTCGACTTCATCTACGTTGATGGGTACGCGCACACGGGTGAAGAAGAAGGGCGGACATTCCGCCACTGGTGGCCCAAGCTCAAGCCGGGCGGCGTCATGGCCGGTGACGACTATTCGCCCCAATGGCCGCTGGTCATTCAGGCTGTTGACCGCTTTGCGGCAGATCTGCAGCTGGAGATCGCCATCCTGAATTTTCAGAAGACCGACGATCCGTGGTCGCGCTACCCCACCTGGGTGACGACAAAGCCCGAGGCCAACTGAGCATCCGCCGCGCGTTTCGCTTTGATGCCTTCTGCCGCGCAGACTCCTAGGCGAACTTGGCCAGCGCATGTGCAAGTGTTGTGCACACCCGCTGGCGCTGTTCGTGCGTGATGCCCAGAAAAAACGGCAGGCCCAGTAGCGTGGCAGCCAGGGCCTGCGCGTTCGGCGTGTCCAGAGGCGTGCAGCAATGCCGCAGCACGCCCATGTTCGTCAGCAGCGGCTGGTACCAGCGCCGCGTCATGATGCGCCCGCGGTGGCAGGCCTTTTCAAGCGCCGCGCGCGCCGCTTCGCTGGGCAGACGGGCGCACAGCAGGGTGGGCGCCATGAGCTCGCCCCCGTGGCCCTGCTGCTGCCATACCAGCGGTCCCGGGCTTGCCTGCGCAATATCTTGCATTAAATCTGCCCTCAGCGCTCTTCTGCATTGAGAATTATGCTCCCAATTTTGAAGCGAAATCAAACCGATTGCGGCATGGTATTCGCTCATCTTGGCGTTCGTCCCGACACCGGCCAGTGCGCCCAGAGGGACATCGGCCGCCGGGTCCAGATTGATGCCGAAATTGGACAGCTCGCGCACCCGCGCGGCCAGGCCAGGGCGCGTGGAGACGATGAGCCCTCCCTCGCCCGCGGGCAGGCTCTTGGTGGTGTGCAGGCTGAAAACCAGCGTGCCCTCGGCGCCGGCCAGCCACTGGCTGCCGTAGGCGGCTGCGGCGTCGATCACCACCGGCAGCCCGGTGTCATGCTCGAACTGCTGCCAGGCCGGCATGTGATGGGGCATGCCGAACGTCGCGACAGGCAACACGGCATCCACGCGGGCTACGGCGCAGGCAGCGCGAGCAATATCGGGCGTCAGCATCCACGAATGCGCATCCACGTCGGCCAGCACCGGCACATGGCCGGCGCGCAAGACCGCCGTTGCCGTTGCAACGAAGGTGAATGCGGGCACAAGCACCCGGGAGCCCGGGGGAAGATCCAGGGCCTGCAGGACCAGCTCCAGCCCCAAGGTGGCGTTGGTCACCGTGGTGACCTGACCGATGGGCAGTTGGAAGCCCTCGGCAAAGGCGCTTTCCAGCTCTTTGACCAGCGGGCCGAAGTTGGAATAGTGGCGCGCGGCGTGCATGCGCTCCAGCCACGGCAGCAGCGCCTGGGGCGAGGGCATGTCGGGCACCAGCAGCGGCACCCAATCCTGTGGGGGACAGGTTCGCGGGGACTTCATGCGGGTGCCTCGGCCAGGGCCAGCCAGTGGTCGACGTTGGAGCCGACGCTGCGGGCTTGGAGGTCACCGCGCAGCCAATTGAGCCACATGAGCCGGTACGCCCTCTCCAGCTCGGCGGTGCGCCCGGCGTAGTCCATGAAAAAGCTGTTGCGCATCAACTCGCGCGCGCCCAGGCGTTGTCGCTGCAGCCGCTGCGGGTCGTCCATCAGGCGCAGTGCGGCCTGCACATAGCTCTCTGCGTCCTGCGCAATCTCCCCCCCGCCCCCCAGCGCACGCAGGGTCAGCGCCGTCGATGCGTCCACGCTGCGCTCCGCGTCCATGGCCACGATGGAAAGCCCCATCCACAGCGCGTGCAGCGTCGTGGTGCCGCCGGAGATGGGCGAGGTGTCCAGCATCACGTCGGCGATGTGCCCTAGTTCCATGAACTGGTTGAGCGGCTGCTGGTGCAGGACGAAAACGCGGTCCAGCGGCATGCCGGCCGCCTCCACGCGCGGCTGCATGTTGGCCTGCGCAGCGTCGGCGGTGAACTCCTTGACCAGGATGACGAGCCGCGCATCGGGCCGCAGATGCAGAATGCGCGCCCACACTGCCAGCATGGCATCGGTGATCTTGGCTGAGCTGTTCAGCGAGATCAGTGTGGGATAGCCATTGCGGACCATGGGCTGCTCTTCGCTCAGCGGCGCATATTCGGGTGGCGCGTAGCTTGCCATCCCGCGCAGGCGGAACAGTGTTTCGCTGTAGTACTTTTCATGGCCTCGGGGGGCGCTGTCGAATCCGATCAGGCGGTAATCCATCGCCTTCATGCC
Source organism: Paracidovorax sp. MALMAid1276 (assembly GCF_049198005.1). Classification (NCBI taxonomy): domain Bacteria; kingdom Pseudomonadati; phylum Pseudomonadota; class Betaproteobacteria; order Burkholderiales; family Comamonadaceae; genus Paracidovorax; species Paracidovorax sp. MALMAid1276. Next base: position 44,371 of record NZ_JBMIRS010000175.1, read on the forward strand.
CAAAGGCAGCATGAAACCCAGCCACGTCACTTGCACTGGAGCAGCGCGGCGTGCGAACACCAGCAGCCGGTGCCCTGACGTGTGACCCGACAGGTCCACCAGCACGTCGATGCCATCCGCGCGGATGCGCGCCAGCAACGCCTCATCGGACTCGTGCATCACGTCGTGCCAGTGGGGCACGCACTGCCGGATCAGTTCGGTGACGCCATCGGCGCGGCCGCTGGAGTACACATGCACCTCAACGGCGTCGGGATCATGATGGCGAAGGATCGGCAGCATGAAGAAGGCGACGGAATGCTCCCGGAAATCGGCCGTGACATAGCCCACCTTGAGGCGCTTTCGCGGACCACGGTCCTTCACGACCAGCGGTGCTGCTTTGCGCGTCAGAGGATCGGCAAAGCGCCTGCCCCAGTCCTGGTAGGCCTCCAGCGCTTTGATCGGGTCGCGGTGCGAATGGCTGTGGATGAAGGCGCGCATCGCCCAAAGGGCCGACTCGTTGCGTTTGCGGCACGCCGAATCGATCATGGTGCAGGCTTCTTCCTGCCGCCCCGTGCTGTACAGCGCAAGGGCCAGCAGGTGTTGCGCCTCCGGCAGCCCCGGGCGAATTTGCAAGGCGGTTTCCAGCGCTGGCACGGCCTGGCCCCAATTGGACATCTTGGCAAAAATGCGCCCCACCTGCACCCAGAGGTCCGCGCGCCGCGGTTCGATGGCCAAAGCCGCGGTAAGCCTTGTCATTGCGCCCACCAGATCCTGATCCCGCTCGCTCTGCTCCGCCTGGATCAGATTGACCAGCAGATCCACTTCTTCCCCCGACTCCAACGTGTTGCTTTTGTCAATCATGAATATGTGTCTGATTGGATCCTGTGTATAAACACTCAAAAGGCGCGCGAGGAGTGTCTGCTCACATGGTAGGCGCGGCAAGCTATCGACATCCCGATATAAAAGCCCCGTTTAATGGTCTATTGCCCATTTGCGAGTCGCGCGAAGCACCGCACAATGCGTTCAACTGGCGAGATCCCGCCTCATCCTGCCTCCATCCACCGAGGCCTCTGACAGAATACCGCCATCATGTTCGTCATCATTGGTTACATCCTAGTTTTTGGCTGCATCTTCGGGGTGTACATCCTGCACGGCGGAAACATCCAGGTGATCCTGAAGGCGCTGCCGTTCGAGACGGTGACCATTCTGGGGGCGGCCATCGGGGCCTTCGTGGTCAACAACCAGCCCAAGGTGCTCAAGGCGACCATGGCGGCGGTGCCGATGGCGTTCAAGGGCTCCAAGTACACCAAGGCACGGTACATGGAGCTGATGGCCATGCTCTACGACATCCTGCAGAAGGCCCGCAAGGAAGGTCTGATGGCGATTGAAAAGGACGTGGAAGCGCCGCACGAATCGGAGATCTTCAAGAAGTACCCCGCGGTGGGCAGCGACCACCATGTGATCGAATTCACCACCGACTACCTGCGCATGATGGTGTCGGGCAACCTCAACTCGCACGAGATCGAGGCGCTGATGGACAGCGAGATCGAAACACACCACCAGGAGGCACACGCGCCCGTGGCCGCCATTGCCCGGCTGGCTGGCGCGCTGCCGGCCTTCGGGATCATCGCGGCCGTGCTGGGGGTGGTGAACACCATGGGCTCGGTGGGCCAGCCGCCGTCGGTGCTGGGCGGGATGATCGGCTCGGCCCTGGTGGGAACCTTCCTGGGCATTCTGCTGGCCTATGGCGTGGTGGAGCCGCTGGGCGGGCTGGTGGAGCAGAAGATGGAAGACGCGGCCAAAGAGCTGCAGTGCATCAAGGCCACGCTGCTGGCCAGCATGCAGGGCTACAACCCCGCCACAGCCATCGAGTTCGGCCGCAAGGTGCTGTTCTCTGGCGACCGACCCAGCTTCTCGGAGCTGGAGGGACACGTGAAAGGCAAGAAGTGAGCAGGCAGGCGGGGATGAGCCCGACTGCGACCACTGTGCAGCGCCATGGCTGAGAAAAAGCTCCAACCCATCATCATCAAGCGTGTCAAGAAGGGCGGCCATGCAGCGCATGGCGGTGCCTGGAAGATTGCCTATGCCGACTTCGTGACGGCGATGATGGCGTTCTTCCTGCTGATGTGGCTGCTGGGCTCCACAGCCAAGGGAGAACTGCAGGGCATCGCAGCGCACTTTTCCTCGCCGCTCAAGGTGGCCATGACTGGGGGTGACGGCGCAGGCAACAGCTCCAGCGTGATTCCGGGGGGCGGCAACGACCTGTCGAAGGTGCATGGCCAGGTGCGGCGCTCGGACATGGAGGAGGCCAAGCAGCGCCGCATGAGCATCGACGCCGCGCGCGCGGAGCGGGCCAAGCAGGACCAGGAACGCATCAAGGCCCTGGAGGCCAAGATCGACGCGCTCATCACGCAGAACCCGCGCCTCAACGAATACAAGTCGCAGATCCGCATCGACATCACGCCCGACGGGCTGCAGATCCAGATCATCGACGACCAGGCCCGCCCCATGTTTGACAGTGGCAGTGCGTTGGTAAAACCCTACATGCGCGACATCCTGCGCGAGATTGGCGCGGCGCTGGGCGGGGTGGAGAACCGCATCAGCCTGGCAGGCCACACCGATGCCGTGCCGTATGGCAACAGCGAGCGCGGATACAGCAACTGGGAGCTGTCGGCCGACCGCGCCAACGCCTCGCGCCGCGAACTGGTGTCGGCCGGCATGCCAGACGCTAAACTGGGCCGTGTCGTGGGCCTGGCGGCCAGCGATTTGCTGGAACCTCAAAACCCCCGCTCCCCGGCCAACCGGCGCATCACCATCACGGTGCTGACCCGCGAAGCCGAAGAGCGGCTCCTCGGCAAGGGGATCCCCGAAATTACATCCACGGAACTGTTGAACGAAAAGCGGGAAAATCCCCCCCCAAGCAGATGACGGTTACGACTTGTCACCGCCCCTGTCGCCCATGACAATACTTACAGAACCTCTCGACCGAAAGGGTCACAAGTGACCACAGCCCTTCGTTTTTTGATCGTTGACGACTTCTCCACCATGCGCCGCATCGTGCGCAACCTGCTCAAGGAGAGCGGTTTTTCGGATGCGGACGAGGCGGAAGACGGCGTCGCCGCACTGAACAAGCTGCGCACCAGCAAGTTCGACTTCGTGGTGACCGACATCAACATGCCCAACATGAACGGCTTTCAGCTGCTGGCCGAAATCAAGAAGGACGACAAGCTCAAGCACTTGCCCGTCCTGATGGTGACCGCCGAAGCGCGCAAGGAAGACATCGTGGCCGCGGCCCAGGGTGGCGCTGCGGGCTACATCGTCAAACCTTTCACCAAGGCCACCCTGGAAGAGAAGGTGACGCTGATCCTGAAGAAGATGGGGCTATGACACCATGGACGCCACTCCGGACACCAGCCAGCCCGGCGCTGAAGCCGATGTGCACCACAAGATCGGGCTGCTGACCCGCCAGCTTCACGACTCCCTGAACGAGCTGGGCTATGCCGACAAGCTGCGCGGCTCCATGGGTGAGCTGCCGGATGCCCAAAGCCGCCTCTCGTACATCGCCCGCCTCACGGGCGAGGCGGCCGAAAAGGTGCTCAACCGGGTCGAGCAGGCCAAGGCGCAGCACGACTTCATCGCGTCGGAGACCCGCCGCGTGGTGACCTCACTGGTCAAAGACCCGGTGGCTGCCGTGGCCAAGGGCGAGATCATGAATTTCCTCACCGACGTGGAGCGCGTGACGCAGGAGGCGGACACGCACCTGACCGAAATCATGATGGCGCAGGATTTTCACGACCTGACCGGCCAGGTGATCGCCCGCGTGGTCAACCTGGCCGCCACCATCGAGGAGCAGCTGGTGCAGTTGCTGATCCAGACCGCCCCGGCCAACGCGCAGGTCGCAGCCGTGGAGGCGAAGCCCGCCCACCTGCAGGGCCCCGTGGTGGACCCCGAAAACACGCCCGACGTGGTGACCGACCAGTCGCAGGTGGACGACCTCCTGGCCAGCCTCGGCTTCTGATCAAGGCAGAATTTCAGCCAAAACAGCCGCCAGCGCTTTACCATCAAGCGCTGGCAGCTATCATTTTTGAAGCAATCGCTTCGCCTCCCCAGTCTTTCTGCGGCGAGCGCAGCGTTGCGGCCACCCCGCAAGGTCGGCCTTGAAAAGGGGGGGCCGCAGCCCCCTTATCCCGCTTTAGATTTCCGGGTCGCTCACGACAATGGCATGGCACCAGCCGCCGTCATGCCACCATGGAATCCAGCCAAGAAAAAAGCCTCCCCGCGTCAGAGCGCAAGCTGCAAAAAGCACGCGAAGACGGCCAGGGCGCGCGCTCGCGGGACCTGTCCCACCTGGCCATCCTGGGTGCCGGTGCGGTGTGCATGCTGCTCCTGGCGCCCGAGCTGATGGCACGCATGAAGCTGGCGATGAGCCAGCAGCTGGCGTTCAACGCCGCCGTGGTGATGTCGCCGGCCAGCATGCTCACGCGCCTGTCGGACATGGTGACCATCGGGGTGATCGCCAGCGCGGTGTTTGCCGTCCTCACTGGTGCGGCGGCCATGGTGGCCGCGATTGGCGCCGGCGGCTGGATCTTCAGCTTCAAGCCCGTCACGCCGCAGTTCAGCCGGCTCAATCCGATCTCGGGCTTTGCCAACCTGTTTTCCAAGCAGCAGATGGCCAACGTGGCCAAGATGGTGCTGCTCACGGCCATCATCACCTTTGTGGCCTGGAAGTTCCTGGGCAGCAGCCTCGAACAGGTGGCCATGCTGGTGCTGCAGCCCTCGCCGCTCGCCCTCAGCCAGGTGGCCGAATGGCTCACGGCCGGCGTGAGCCTGATGCTGCTGGTGGTGTTCATGGCGGCGCTCATCGACGTGCCGCTGCAGGCCTTCTTCTTCAAGTCGCGGCTCAAGATGTCGCACGAGGAAGTGAAGCAGGAGCACAAGGAAGCCGACGGCAACCCGCACACCAAGGGCCGCATCCGCCAGAAGCAGCGCGAGATTGCCGACCGCGCCAGCGTGGGCGCCGTGCCCAAGGCCGACTTCGTGGTGATGAACCCCACCCACTATGCGGTGGCGCTGAAATACGACGACAAGACCATGAGCGCGCCGCAGGTGATTTCGCGGGGCACGGACCTCACGGCGTTCCGCATCCGCGACCTGGCCAAGGAACACGGCGTGCCCGTGCTGCAGTCGCCCATGCTGGCGCGCGCGCTGTACGCCCATGCCGAGCTGGACCAGGCCATTCCCGCCACGCTCTACACCGCCGTGGCCCAGGTGCTGGCGTATGTGTACCGCCTCAAGGCGGCCATGCGGGGCGAAGGCCGCATGCCGGAGGCCATGGTCGACCCGTATGTGCCGCCCGAACTTGATCCGCTGAACCGCACGACGGTGCAAGGTGTAGAAGCATGAACAACTCCGTAAAGTCTTTGCAGCAATGGGCGGGGTCCAACGCCGGCGCCCTGCAGGGGATGTCGGCCCCGCTGCTGGTGGTGGCCATCCTGGCGCTCATGGTGCTGCCCATCCCGCCGTGGATGCTGGACGCGTTCTTCACGCTCAACATCGCCGTGGCGCTGATGGTGATGATGGTGGCGGCCTACATGATCCGCCCGCTGGACTTTGCCGCGTTTCCGTCGGTGCTGCTGCTCACCACGCTGATGCGGCTGTCGCTGAACGTGGCCTCCACCCGGGTGGTGCTGCTCGAAGGTCACCAGGGCCCCGGCGCTGCGGGCGCGGTGATCGAGGCCTTCGGCCACTTCCTGATCGGCGGCAACTTCGCCGTGGGCCTGATCGTATTTGCGATCCTGGTGGTCATCAACTTCGTGGTGATCACCAAGGGGGCCGAGCGCATCGCCGAGGTGTCTGCGCGCTTCACCCTGGACGCCATGCCCGGCAAGCAGATGGCGGTGGACGCCGACCTGAACGCGGGCCTGATCGACGAGAAGGAAGCCAAGCGCCGCCGTGCCGAGGTGCAGGAAGAAGCGAACTTCTTCGGCTCCATGGACGGCGCCTCCAAGTTCGTGCGCGGCGACGCCATCGCGGGCATCCTGATCCTGATCATCAACATCGTGGGCGGCTTTGCCATCGGCATCCTGCAGCACAACCTGTCGGTCAGCCAGGCCGCCAACAGCTACATCCTGCTGGCCATCGGCGATGCGCTGGTGGCGCAGATTCCGGGCCTGTTGATCTCGGTGGCGGCGGCCATGGTGATCTCGCGCGTGGGCAAGGAACACGACATGGGGCGCCAGATCGTGCAGCAGCTGTTCACCTCGCCGCGCGTGCTGGGCGTGACGGCCGGCATCCTGCTGCTGCTGGGCCTCATCCCGGGCATGCCCAACCTGGTGTTTTTGAGCATGGGCGCGCTGCTGGCCTATGGCGCCTGGCTGATGCACGAACGGCAGAAGGTGCCGCCGCCCGTGGAAGCGCCCCCGGCCCCGGTCAGCGACGGCGAAGCCACCTGGGACGACCTGCAGCCCGTGGACCTGCTGGGCCTGGAGCTGGGCTACCGCCTCATCAGCCTGGTGGACAAGAGCCGCCAGGGCGACCTGCTCACCCGCATCAAGGGCGTGCGCCGCAAGTTTGCGCAGGAGGTGGGCTTCCTGCCCCCGGCCGTGCACGTGCGCGACAACCTCGAACTCAAGCCCAGCGGCTACCGCATCACGCTGCGCGGCGTGGTGGTGGGCGAAGGCGAGGCCTTCCCCGGCATGTTCCTGGCCATCAACCCCGGCGGCATCAGCACGCCGCTGATCGGCACGCCCACCACCGACCCCGCGTTCGGGCTCCCAGCACACTGGATCGACGACCGGCAGAAGGAAGCCGCACAAATGGCCGGTTTTACCGTCGTTGATTCCGAAACCGTGATGGCCACCCATTTGTCACACTTGATGCAAGTGCAAGCCGCCAAGCTCCTCAGCCGCACAGAGACCCAGCAGCTGGTGGAACACGTGGCCAAGCTGGCCCCCAAGCTCATCGAAGAAGTGGTTCCGAAAATGGTCTCCATCGCAACGTTCCAGAAGGTCCTGCAGCTGCTGCTGGAAGAGTCTGTGCACATCCGCGATATCCGCACCATCATCGAAACCCTGGCCGAGCACGCGGGCAGCGTGTCCGACCCCGTCGAGCTGGCCCGCCGCGTGCGCATCGCCCTGTCGCCGGCCATCGTGCAGCAGATCTACGGCCCCTCGCGCGAACTCAACGTCATCGCCATCGAGCCGGGCCTGGAGCGCCTGCTGGTGCAGGCCCTGGGCAACGCCGCAGGCCCCGCGCTGGACCCGGGCGTGGCCGACATCCTCACGCAAAAAGCCGCCGAAGTGGCCATGAAGCAGGAAGAAATGGGCCTGCCCGCCTGCCTGCTTGTGCCCGACCAGATCCGCAACGCCATCTCCCGCCTGGTGCGCCGCGTCGCGCCCCGCCTGCAGGTGCTTGCGCACAGTGAAATCCCCGAGACCCACACCATCCGCATTGGGCCGATCCTTAAAGGTGCATCAGCATGAACATCAAACGCTTTACCGCCCCCACCTCCCGGGAGGCTCTGGCCAAGGCGCGCATGGCCTTTGGCGACGGCACATTGATCCTGTCCAACCGCCCCACGGCCAACGGCGTCGAGGTGATGGCCACGGCCGAGGACACGCTGTCGTCCCTGGACGGCGGCGGCGCCGGTGCCTCGGCCAACCCGCCCCTGCTGGCGCCCACGCCGGCGCGCAGCGCTGCGCCGCGCGCCAGCCAGCCGGCATCGGCGCCCCAGGCCCGCAATGCGGTGGAAGAGGACACGGAGCAGCTGGCCATGAGCACGCTGTCGTTCCAGGACTATGTGCGCGAGCGCATGCTGCGCCGCCGCCACGAGGCGCTGCACGGTGCGGCCGAGCCCCAGACGCTGGCCGAGCGCAGCCGCGACCAGGAACCCGAGCGCCATCGCGAACGCGACCGTGAGCGCATGCCCGCCCCCGCCGTAGTGCGGCACAACCCGCTGCGCACCATCCCCATGGACATTCCGCCCGAGCCACCACGCCGCCGCCAGGACGCCGCAGCCGGTGCCAGCAGCAGCCTCGCCCAGTCCGCGGGCCAGCAAAGCGTGATGAACGAGCTGCACGCCATGAAGGAGCTGATCGAGGACCGCTTCAACACCCTGGCCTGGCTGGGCCAGGCGCGGCAGGACCCGATCCAGTCCAATCTGATGCTCAAGATGATCCGCGCGGGCTACTCGCCCTCGCTCGCCCGCGCCGTGCTGGAGCGCATGCCCGAAGACCTGTCGGCGGGCGAATCGGTGCGCTGGCTGATGGAGGTGCTGGAGCGCAACCTCAAGACCGACCAGGCCGAGCCCCCGCTGTACGAGCAAGGCGGCATCTTCGCCCTGGTGGGCTCCACCGGGGTCGGCAAGACCACCACCACAGCCAAGCTGGCCGCCATGTGCGCGCGCATCCACGGCCCCGGCAGCGTCGGCCTGATCACGCTGGACACCTACCGCGTGGGCGCGCACGAGCAGCTGCGCACCTACGGCCGCATGCTGGGCATCGTCGCCCACCTGGCGCATGACCGCGCCGCACTGCAGGACCTGCTGGGCCTGCTCAGCGGCAAGAAGATGGTGCTCATCGACACCACCGGCATCGCCCCGCGCGACCCGCGCAAGCGCGACATGCTGGATGTGCTGGACCTGCCCCATGTGAACCGCCTGCTGGTGCTCAATGCGGGCTGCCATGGCGACACGCTGGACGACGTGCTCACCGCCTTCAAGACCACCGGCACGCAGGGAACGGGGCCGCAGGCCATCCTCTCCAAGGTGGACGAGGCCGTGAAGCTCGGCCCGGCCATCGACGCGCTGATCCGCCACCAGATGGTGCTGCGCGGCGTGACCAATGGCCAGCGCGTGCCCGAAGACTGGGAGCGCGCCGACGCGCACCGGCTGATCTCGACCTCCATGCGCTCGCCCGTCAAGTCGGCGTTCGACCCCAAGGCGGCCGACCTGAACTTCTTCTTCTCACACTCGCCCGACACCGTGGCAGACAGGGGGCTGGTCGATGCTTGATATCGGATTCCACCAGGCCGCAGGCCTGCACAGCTTCACCCCCCAGGCCGACCTGCGCGTCGTGGCCGTGGCCAGCCAGGGCAACAGCCCCACCGGGCTGGAAGCCCTGTGGCAGATCTGCGCCAGCCTGCAGCGCCTGGGCTACCCGGTGGTGGTGCTGGACGGCACGGCCCACGAAACCGACCACAGCCCGGGGCTGCTGCACCTGCTGCAGCAGGCCTCGTGGCGCGACGACGTCCAGCTGAACCTGGGCGCCTCCTCCGCATCGCTGGCCGTGATTCCGGCCGCGCAGGGCATGCTGCGCATGTGCCGCGCCGCCGAGCGCAGCGATGCGCCGCCGCTGCACGGCCTGCTGCCGTACTTCAGGACCTACGGCATCGTGGTGCTGCATGCCCCGGCAGCCACGCTGGGCCCCTTGCTCACCCACACAGCCACGGTGCCACTGGTGGTGATGGGCGAAGGCGCCGCCGGGGTGATGGGCAGCTACAAGAGCCTGAAACAGATCGCCGTGGACACCGGCCTGCCCTGCATGGTGGCCGCCCTGCTGCGCGGCACCGGAGCGGCCGAGCGGCGCAAGACCCAGGCAGCATTGCACACGCTGCAAGGCTGTGTGCAACGCCATCTGGGCAGCGCGCTGAGCACCACCACCATCGCCACGCAGAACCCCCAGGAGCTTCAGCGCCTGGCCTTGCAACTGCTGGAAAATGCGGGCACCATCGCCGAATCGCTGCCCGCGCTGCACTCCTACGCCCCCAAGGGCAGTTCCGCACACCTTGTCCGGAGCCACTGACGTTCACCCGGTGCATCACACGCTCTCTATGTACACCGCCAAAGGCCAGCTTGATCGTGACGCGATGATCCGCCAGCATGTGCCGCTGGTCCGCCGGATCGCGCACCACATGATCGCCAAGCTGCCGCCCAATGTGGAGCTGGATGACCTCATCCAGGTCGGCATGATGGGCCTGGCAGAAGCCCTCTCGCGCTACGAAGTGGCCCAGGGCGTGCAGTTCGAAACCTTTGCCACCCAGCGCATCCGCGGCGCCATGCTCGACGAACTGCGCGAAGGCGACTGGATGAGCCGCAGCTCGCGCAAGAGCCAGAAGGACATCGAGCACGCCGTGCAGCGCCTGGAACAGAAGCTCGGCCGCAGCCCGCTCGAATCAGAGATTGCCAACGAGATGGGCCTGAGCCTGGCCGACTACCAGAGCCTGCTGGGCAAGGTGCGCGGCACGCAGCTGGTGTACCTGGAGGACATGACCCACGGCAACGACGATGACGACGGTTTTCTGGACCGCCATGTGGCCGATGCCGACGCCGACCCGCTGGAGCTGCTGCGGGACCAGCGGCTGAAGATGTCGCTCGTGAGCGCCATCAAGAGCCTGCCCGAACGCGAGCAGCACATCATGGGCATGTACTACGAACATGACATGAACCTCAAGGAGATTGCCGCGGTGCTGGGCGTGACCGAATCGCGCGTGTGCCAGCTGCACAGCCAGTCCATCGCGCGGCTGCGCGCCAAGATGCGCGCGCATTGAAACCGCGCCGCCGCGCGGCAAGCCCGAAGATGGCGGGCACCCACACCGTTTGCTATACAAAACAGAGCTGCCAGCGCTTGCTGTGCAATGGATTCAGATGTTTTTCACCTGAAACCGTTGCCTGACAAGCGCTGGCAGCTCTGTTTTCAGGAGCAAAAACCCCAAAACACTGAAGGAATGCGGCGGGTCAGCCCGCTGCCTTGTAGATGCGGGCCGCGCCGTTGCCGGGGCGGGCGCCATAGGTGCTGGCGTCCGTGGGCGGCAGCACGGTGGCCACCTGGCGGTCGGTCAGGGCGGCCACACGCGCCAGATTGTCGCGCTGCATGGCGACGCTGCTGCTCACGGCCTGCAGGCGCTGGGCGAGCGATGGGGGCAGCGAGGCGGGGTCGGTGCGTGACAGCACCTGGGCAAGATCGGACGCCGCATGGCGCAGCGCGGTGCCGCTGCGCTCGAGCGCCGGCGCATCCGTGGCCAGAAGAGCGGCCGAGACGGCCTGCACCTGCTCTTCGACATGGCTCAGCGCAGTTTCCAGATCCATGCGGGGGTTTCAGAAATGGGGGAAGGGGCCGAAATACAAAGCGGGCTCAGCCGCGAGCGCGCGCCAGGATTTCCTGGGCGTTGGACAGCATCTTGTCGGCGATGGCGTCGGCGTTGACCGAGAACGTGCCGTTTTCAATGGCCGAGCGCACGGCCTTCACTTTGCCGGCATCGAAGTCGCCCGCTGCACGGGCACCCTGGTCAAGGCCACGCACCGAGCTGGACACCGTGACAGGCACACCGGCGGCCGACGCGGCCACGGCGTCCTTGGCAGCTCCTTCAACGGGGGCTGCGGCGGGGCTTTTGGCGGGCTTGGCTTGCCCGGTTTGCGCCAGCGCGGCCGGGAGTTCCGGTTTTTGACCTATCTTCATCGCTCTCTCCACTGCCCCGCATGGAGTGGGGCACAGTAGCAATGTTTTCGACGCTTTGGCGGTGGACTTTAGCCATTTATCGCGTGCGCGTCATCAAAGTGCGACCTCCACCGTTCCATCAACACCCACAATGCCGGCAATGATCTTGCCATTGTTCATGCGTATGCGCACAGTGTCGCCTGCGCCCGCGCCCGCCAGGGCCTGGCCGGCTGCGGTGACGGCATAGCCGGGGCCCTGCGCCACCACCTTGACCTGGGCACCGGCGCGGAACAGCTGGGGCGCGCGCACCATGTTCTGGCGCAGCGCCTGGCCGGCCATCAGCTGGCGCGATGCCACCTGGCCCACCCACTGGTCGGGGTTGGCCACCACGGCGTTCTGCGTGTCGGCCGCCCAGTCCACTTCCGACTCGGTGGCGTCGTTCGCGGTGAGCACGGCGCCGGGGGCCACGTTGCTGGTCAGCACCCAGGCAGGGCCATAGGCCTTGACGGTGACGGGCAGGAACACGTTCCAGGCCGTGGCACCCTGCACGCAGCGCAGGCCCAGCCGGGTGCGGCCCCACAGGCGGGCGCCCACGGGCAAATAGGGCTCCACCCGTGCGCAGGGCGCCAGGCGCAGGCGCGGGTCCAGTGAGCCCACGCTCACTTCCATGCGCAGCGGCAGCCCGGCCACCTGATTGCGCGCAAGGGTGTCGTCCAGCCAGCGCTGGGTGATGGGGGCGAGGTCGGCGGACGGATCGGCGGCGGCCTCCTGCGCGGCCGCGGGGGCTGCGAGGACGGCGGCCCCCGCAACGGCCGTCGCCAGCACACCCCGCCACAGCGGGCTGAGCGTCTGGAACACGGAAACGAAATGGTGATGGCGCATGGCTGGCCTCCAGGGCATGCATCCCGGCTGCCACCGGGCAAGGATTGGGAGGGGCGGTCACGTCGACAACAGGCAGGGCAGATGCCATTCGACCCCTGCAACTATAGGCAGTCGGCCGCCGCGCAAAGGCCCAAACTGCGCGCCGATTTCCGCGTTCTTCGCGCTTTAGAAAAACGCAGCGATTTCCATAATCGAGCCACGCCGGAAACCGCCCCGAAGCGGGGCCCCGGCGCCCTTCCTTGCAACCCACGGCGTGAGGCCCCCATGCTCGACAAGATGACCAACCGGCTGGACTTCCACGGCACCGCACTGATCCTGCGGTCCGAGCGCCAGCGTGCCATCGCCAGCAACATCGCCAACGCCGACACCCCGGGCTACGTGGCCCGCGACTTCAAGTTCAGCGATGCGCTGAGCGAGGCCACCGCCACCCGCAGCGCCGGGGCCGATGCCGCGGCCGGCGGCTCGGGCGTCACGCGCCAGGTGCTGGCCGGCGTGGTGGGCACGGCCGGTGCCACCGACCCGCGCCACATCCCCGTGCCCGTCACCCGCAGTACCGCATCGGCCCTGGAGTCCCGGGGCACGCTGGGCTATGCGGTGCAGACCCAGCCCGCACTCGACGGCAACTCGGTCGACATGAACCGCGAACGCGCCGCCTTTGCCGACAACGCCGTGCGCTACGAGGCCACGCTGCGCTTCATCAACGGCAACGCCAAGACCATGCTCAGCGCCATCCAGGGCCAGTAACGCGCCGGCGCAGACCCGACCAGAAAGCGAGACCCGTCATGTCCATGTTCTCCATCTTCAACGTCTCCGGCAGCGCCATCAGCGCGCAGTCGCAGCGGCTCAACGTGGTGGCCAGCAACCTGGCCAACGTCGAGGCCGTGGCCGGTCCGGACGGGCAGGCGTACAAGGCCCGGCAGCTGGTGTTCCAGACCGAGAACATGGGCGCCGACACCGCCGCCGGCGTGCGGGTGAGCGGCGTCACCGAAAGCAATGTGGCCGGCCGCCGCGTGCACGATCCGAGCCATCCCTCTGCCGACGCGCAGGGCTACGTCACACATTCCAACGTCAACGCGGTGGAGGAGATGGTCAACATGATCTCCGCTTCGCGCTCCTACCAGAACAACGTCGAGGTGATGAACACGGCCAAGACGCTGCTGCTCAAGACCCTGCAGATGGGCCAGTAACACGAAAGAACCGGGTACGACCATGATCTACGGCGTCAGCAACAATACCACCACCACCGCCGACACGGCGGCGTCCAAGGCCGCCTCGGCCAACGACGCCGAGGGCGCGCAGGACCGGTTCCTCAAGCTGCTCGTGGCGCAGCTCACCAACCAGGACCCGATGAACCCGCTGGACAACGCGCAGATGACCTCGCAGATCGCGCAGATCAACACGGTCACCGGCATCCAGCAGCTCAACTACACCATGCTGGGCATTGCCGAGCAGTTCAACTCCATGCAGTTGCTGCAGGGCTCCGCGATGATCGGGCGCAACGTGGTGACCGAGGGCGACAGCCTGGCCGTGGAAGACGGCGTGGGCAGCGGCATGTTCGAGCTCTCCGGCGCCGCAGCCGACGTGAAGGTCGAGATCCTCACCGCCGGCGGCCAGCTGGTGGGCACGCTGGACCTGAACGCCAAGACCGCAGGCCGGCACAGCTTCGAGTGGGACGCCAGCAAGTACGCAGGCAGCACCACCGACCTGCGCTTCAAGGTCACAGCACTCAACAGCGCCGGCGTGGCGGTGGAAAGCACGCCGCTCGTGCAGTCGCGCGTCACCGGCACCGGCAGCAGCGGCGGCCAGCTCACGCTGGACCTGGCCGGCGGCGGCACGGTGACCTACGACAAGGTCAAGGCCGTTCTGTAAGCCCCACGATCCCGGCAACACATTCATTTTTTAGCCCCTCTGCCCCCGCACCCGCCAGCTTCCCCTAGGAGAACACCATGAGCTTCCAGCAAGGCCTTTCGGGCCTGAACGCATCCAGCAAGAACCTGGACGTGATTGGCCACAACATCGCCAACGCGAACACCGTCGGCTTCAAGGCCTCGCGCGCAGAGTTCGCCGAAATGGTGGCCTCGGCCATCGGCTCGTCGGGCGGCGTCAACGCCGGCATCGGCGTGGAGGTGGCGGACGTGGCCCAGCAGTTCTCGCAGGGCAACCTCACCATCACCGGCAACAGCCTGGACGTGGCCATCAACGGCAACGGCTTCTTCACGCTGCAGATGCCCGACGGCACCCCCGCCTACACCCGCGCCGGCAACTTCAAGCTGGACAAGGTGGGCAACATGGTCACCAACGACAGCGCCCGGGTGATGGGCTACCCGGTGGATCCCACCACGGGCCTGCGCACGGGCTCCACGCCCGTTCCGATGTCGTTCCCCACCACCGAGCCCATTCCGGCCCGCCAGACCACGACCATCACCACCTCGTTCAACCTCGACGCGCGCGCCACCGATGCGGCCGGCGACCCCACGGCCACCCCGCCCGTGCCGGCCACACCGCGCGCCACCTACGGCACGTCGATCAACGTCTACGACAGCCAGGGTGTGGCCAAGCCGGTGAACCTGTACTTCCAGAAGACGGCCACCGACAACACCTGGGACGTGTACGACCAGCTCGACGACCCGCTGGCCACCCCGCCCGTGGTGGCCACGCCCATCGGCCAGATCACGTTCGACAACAGCGGCGCCATCACCGGGCCGGTGGCCACGCCGCCCGCCACCGGTTTCTCGATGCCGCTCACCGTGAACCCCACGCCCCCCAACCCCAACAACCTGCCCGCTTTCGACGTGCAGATCGACCTGGGCGGCGTCACGCAGTTCGGCACCAAGTTTGCGGTGTCCAACCTCACCCAGGACGGCTACACCGCAGGCGAGCTGACGGGCATCAACGTCGAGAACAACGGGATGATCATGACCCGCTACTCCAACGGCGTGACGCGCGCCGAGGGGCAGCTGGCCCTGTCGAGCTTCCGCAACACGCAGGGCCTGGCGTCCCTGGGCGGCAACAACTGGGCGGCCACGTTCGAGTCGGGCCAGCCCGTGGTGGGCGCCCCCACCGACGGCAGCTTCGGCTCGCTGCGCTCGGGCGCACTCGAAGACTCCAACGTGGACCTCACCGCCGAGCTGGTGAACATGATGACCGCGCAGCGTGCCTACCAGGCCAACGCGCAGACCATCAAGACGCAGGACCAGGTGATGTCCACGCTGGTGAACCTGCGCTGATCGGCCTCAGCCTGATTTCAAGTCAAAACAGCCCCTAGCGCTTATCCATAAAGCGTCAGCAGCTATCAAATCGGAAGCACACGGAGAAACCTGCCATGGACCGCATCATCTACACCTCGATGACGGGCGCCAACGCGGCCGCCCACCGGCAGGCCGTACTGTCCAACAACCTGGCCAATGTGTCCACCAATGGCTTCCGGGCCGAGATGTCCACGTTCCGCGCGGTGCCCATCCAGGGCGACGGCGCCAAGACCCGCGTGTTTGCGCTGGAGGCCACGTCGGGCCACCTGGAAACGCCCGGCCCGGTGCAGCGCACCGGCCGCAACCTGGACGCCATGGCCATGGGCAACGCCTGGTTTGCGGTGCAGGGCCTGGACGGCACCGAGGCCTACACCCGCGCCGGCGTCTTCGAGGTGTCGGCCCAGGGGCAGCTGCTCACGCCCACGGGCCTGCCGGTGCTGTCGGACGGGGGCGCCCCCATCGACGTGCCGCCGGGTGCCGAGGTCAGCCTGGGCTCGGACGGCACCGTGACCGCCAAGGTCGCGGGCCAGGCCGCGCAGCCCGTGGGCCGCCTGAAGCTGGCCACCCCCACGCCGGAAGACCGGCTCAAGCGCGGCGACGACGGTTTGTTCCGCACCGTCTCGGGCGACCCCATCCCCAACGACGCCAACGCCCGCATGCTGGCAGGCGCCGTCGAAGGCTCCAACGTCAACCCCGTGGAATGCATGGTGGGCATGATCGCCGCGTCACGCCAGTTCGAGCAGCAGATCAAGCTGCTGCAGACCGCCGAGAACTCCGACAAGGCCGCCAGCCAGCTGCTGAGCCTGAACGGCTGATGAAGCCCCGCGCCGACCGCCGCACCTGCCACAAGGAAGAAGCACCATGATCAACTCCCTCTGGATCGCCAAGACCGGCATGTCTGCCCAGCAGACGCAGCTCGACGTCATCTCGCACAACCTGGCCAACGTGTCCACCACCGGCTTCAAGCGCAACAACGCCGTGTTTGAAGACCTGATCTACCAGAACCTGCGCCAGGTGGGTGCCAACAACGACGAGCAGAACCAGTTGCCCACGGGCCTGCATCTGGGCCTGGGCGTGCGCACCGTGGCCACCAGCCGCAACTTCGTGCAGGGCAGCCTGCAGGAGTCCAAGAACAGCCTGGACGTGGCCATCAACGGCAACGGCTTTTTTGAAGTGACGCTGCCCGACGGCACCATCGGCTACACGCGCGACGGCTCGTTCCAGATCGACGCGCAGGGCCGCATGGTCACCTCCAGCGGCCTGCCCGTGGCCAACGGCATCACGGTGCCCGCCAATGCCACCAGCATCAGCATCAGCACCGAAGGCGCGGTCACCGCCATCGTGCCGGGCAATACACAGCCCCAGCCCCTGGGCAACCTGGCCATGTCCAGCTTCGTGAACAACTCCGGCCTGCAGCCCATCGGGCAGAACCTGTTCAAGGAGTCGGCCGCCTCGGGCCAGCCGCAGCAGGGCACCCCGGGCACCAACGGCCTGGGCTACATCCGCCAGGGCTTTCTGGAATCGTCCAACGTGAACGTGGTGGAGGAGCTGGTGAGCATGATCCAGACCCAGCGCGCCTACGAGATGAATTCCAAGGCCATCCAGACCTCCGACCAGATGCTGGCCAAGCTGGCCCAGCTGTAATCCCCACCGCGCAATCCCAGGGTGACTGCCATGAAGACATTGATTCGCCGCCTGTGCGTCCACACCACGGTGCTGGGCGCAGCCATCATCAGCGCGGGCTGCGCCAGCCTGTCGCCCCCGCCGCCGGTGGACATTTTGCCCACCACGCCGCCGCCCCTGGCCGCCGCGCCGCGCACGCCGCCGCCCGTCACGGGCGGGCTGTTCCACACCGCCAGTTACCGCCCCGCGTTCGAAGACCGGCGCGCGCGCCTGGTGGGCGACAGCGTCACCATCCAGATCGTCGAGAACGTGACGGCCAGCCAGAAGTCGTCCTCCACGGTGGACCGCACGTCCGAGATTTCGGCCGGCGTGAGCGCCCTGCCCTTCACCAGCAAGACCTTCACCGACAAGCTGGGCGTGGGCGCGAATTCGGGCAACACCTTTGCCGGCAAGGGCGGCACCGAAAGCGCCAACACCTTCCAGGGCTCCATCACCGCCACCGTGGTCGACGTGCTGCCCAACGGCCACCTGATCGTGGCCGGCGAAAAGCAGATCGGCGTGAACCAGAACGTGGACGTGCTGCGCTTTTCCGGCACCATCGACCCGCGCTCGCTGCAGCCGGGCAGCATCATCAACTCCACCCAGGTGGCGAACGTGCGCGTCGAGTCGCGCGGCCGGGGCGCGCAGAACGAGGCGCAGGTCATGGGCTGGATGGGGCGGTTCTTCAACACGATCACGCCGTTCTAGAGAAGCACCCCCTGAGTCGCTTCGCGCCTTCCCCCTCTCTGTACGCGCTGCGCGCTCCGGGAGGGGGACGCAGCCAGCGCGGCGGGGCGGCCCTTGCGCGGCTGCCCTCGCTGGGCCGCGCCTGTGCGACGGCAGTGCGACGGCAGTGCGGCCATCAAAAATGATAGCTTTCGGCGCCTATCCAGCAAGCTCTGGAGGCTGTTTTGATTCACATTTTTTCTCCGCATTGGCACGCAGAACTAGTGCCGCAATAAGCCGGTGAACCCGCTTCTTTTTGGGTTTTAGTTCCGCGCGGGGCCGCCCACAATCGGTGTCATGAAAGCCCTGTCCCTCACCTCCCTGCAACGCCATTTCCGCGCCGTGTGGCTGCCGCTGGCAGTGCTGGCGGCTGCGGTGGCCGCCACACCCGCTCACGCCTTGCGCATCAAGGAAGTGGCTGCGGTGCAGGGCGTGCGCACCAACCAGCTGACCGGCTATGGGCTGGTGGTGGGCCTGGACGGCACGGGCGACCAGACCACGCAGATGCCCTACACCACGCAGGCCATGTCGAACTACCTGCAGCAGATGGGCATCAGCCTGCCCCCCAGCGCGGCGGGGCAGCTGCAGCTCAAGAACGTGGCGGCCGTGATCATCACGGCCCAGCTGCCGGCCTTTGCGCAGCCCGGCCAGATGATCGACGTGAACGTCTCGTCCATGGGCAATGCCAAGTCGCTCAAGGGCGGCACGCTGATCACCACGCCGCTGCGCGGCGCCGACGGCGAGATCTATGCGCTGGCCCAGGGCAACCTGGTGGTGGGCGGTGCGGGCGCCGCTGCCGGCGGCAGCAAGGTGCAGATCAACCACCTGAGCGCCGGCCGCATTCCCCAGGGTGCGCAGGTGGAGCGGGCCGTGCCCACGCCACTGCATGAGGGCGACACCATCACCCTCGGCCTCAATGCGTCGGACTTCCAGACCGCGCGCCGCGTGGTGCAGGCCATCAACGGCAAGCTGGGCCAGGGCCTGGCCACGGCCCTGGACGGCCGCACGGTGCAGGTGCGCGCCCCCTCCGACCCCGGCGCGCGCGTGGGCTTCATCGCCGACCTGGAAGAGCTGGCGCTCGAATCCACGGCCCCGTCGGCCAAGGTGGTGATCAACGCCCGCACGGGCTCGGTGGTGCTGAACCAGGCCGTGACGCTGGGCCCCTGCGCCATTGCACACGGCAACCTGTCCATCACGATCAGCTCGACGCCGGTGGTCAGCCAGCCCAACCCGCTGTCGCAAGGGCAGACGGTGGTCACGCAAAAGAGCGAGATCACCATCAACCAGGAACCCGGCAACGTGATCCAGATGCCGCCCTCGCCGCAGCTGGCGGACGTGGTGCGCGCACTGAACTCGCTGGGCGCCACGCCGGGCGACCTGCTGGCCATCCTGCAGGCCATCAAGGCTGCCGGCGCGCTCAACGCCGAACTGGAAGTGATCTGACCGGGAGTCGGACCCATGGCCATCAACCTGCCCTCTTCAGCTGCCACCACCAGCACGTCCAACGCGCTGGCGGTGGATGTCCGCTCGCTCAACGCGCTCAAGTACGAGGCGGGCACGGCCAACAGTGCGCAGGTCACGCGCGAGGCGGCCAAGCAGTTTGAATCGCTGTTCATGCGCGAGCTGATCAAGAGCATGCGCGAGGCCACGATGAAATCCGGCCTGATGGAAGGCGAGCAGGGCAACCTGGGCCAGGACCTGCTCGACCAGCAGCTGGCGGTCAGCATGTCGGGGCAGCAGGGCGGGCTGTCGGAAGCCATCGCACGCCAGCTCTCGCGCCAGATGGGCGGTGCGGCCGATGCCGAGTTTTCCGTGCCGTCCACGCTGAGCCTCGAGCGTCGCTTCAACATGCCCCGCACGCCAGCGCCGCAAACGCCTTCCGAGCCCGCCACCACCGCGCCGGTGCCCAAGGGGCGCGAGGGTTTCGTGCAGCACCTTTCGGGCACGGCCGAGCGCGTGGCGCAGGAAAGCGGCATTCCCGCAAGCTTCATGCTGGGCCAGGCCGGCCACGAGACCGGCTGGGGCAAGAGCGAGATCCGCCACCGGGACGGCGCCACCTCGTACAACCTGTTCGGCATCAAGGCCGGCAAGGGCTGGACGGGCAAGGTGGCCGAGATCACCACCACCGAATACATCAACGGCAAGCCCCAGAAGGTGACGGCCAAGTTCCGCGCCTACGACTCTTACGAGGAATCGTTCCGCGACTACGCGCGCCTGATCAAGGACAACCCGCGCTACGAGCAGGCCGAGACCGTGGCGCAGTCCGGCTCGGCCATGGCCTATGCGTCGGCCCTGCAGAAGGCAGGCTACGCCACCGACCCCGAGTACGCGAAAAAGCTCACGGGCGCCATCCACAGCGTTCTGCGCACGCAGCGTGCACAGGCCTGAAACAGCGAGGTAGCACGCCATGAGTCTTTTGAGCGTCGGCGCCCGCGCCCTGCTGGCCAACCAGGTGGCCCTGCAGACGGCGGGCCACAACATCGCCAACGTCAACACCCCTGGCTATTCGCGCCAGACGGTGCAGCTGCAGACGGTGCAGGGCCAGTTCACGGGCGGCGGCTACATCGGCCAGGGCGTGGATGTGCAGACCATTTTGCGCAACCAGAGCGAGCTGCTCACGCGCCAGGCGGCCACGGCGGGCTCGGTGCAGGCGGCCGACATCGTGCGCGCAGAGCGGCTCAAGCAGCTGCAGGAGATCTTCAGCGGCGGCTCCGCCGGGCTGGGCGCCGCCATCAACGACATGATGAACGCGTTTGCCGACGTGGTGAGCTCGCCCACCGACATCACCGCGCGCAACGTGGTGCTGACGCGGCTGGACGAGACCGCCGCGCGCATGCGCTCGTCGGCCGAGCAGCTGCAGGAAATCCAGTACACCATCAGCGAGCAGCTCGAAAGCAGCATCACGGCCGTCAACAGCCTGGCGCAGCAGATGGCCGGGGTCAACGAACAGATCGCCCGCGCGCGGGGCAACGGCCAGACCCCCAACGACCTGCTGGACTACCGCGACCAGCTGATCCGCGACATCAACCAGTACGTGCAGACCACGCAGATCGCTGCGGACGACGGCACCATCGGCCTGTTCGTGGCGGGCAGCCAGCCCCTGGTGCTGGGCACCACGGCCACGGCGCTGTCGGTGGGCGACGCCAGCGCGTTTCCGGGCAGCGGGCAGCTCAAGCTGTTCTTCAACCGGCCCGGCGCCACCTCCATCGAGATCGACGAAAACACGCTGGGCGGGGGCACCATTTCGGGCCTGCTGCGCTTCAACAACGCCGACCTGGCCGAAGGGCGCAACCTGCTCGGGCGCATGGCCATGGCCATCGGCATGACGATGAACGAACAGCACCGGCTGGGCCTGACGCTGGACGGCCAGCTGGGCAGCGACCTGTTCGCGCTGCCCACCAGCATGCCGGGCATGACCAGCGGCGCCGCCGTGGGCTCGGTGGGCTTCGCCAACCCCACGCAGTTTTCAGCGTCGGACTACGAGATCCGCTTTACCACTGGCACCGCGGGGCAGGTGGTGCGCCTGTCGGATGGCAAGGCCACCGCATTCACCGACATCACCAACCTCGCCACGCTGGAGATCGACGGGCTCAACTTCAACCTCACCACGGCCGGGGTGCCGGGCGAGCGCATGCTGTTCAAGCCCTTCAGCACCGCAGCCTCGAACATCAAGGCGCTGGTGTATTCACCGCGCGACCTGGCCGCCGCGAACCCCATCAACGCGGCCATGGGCGGCACCAACGGCGGGTCCATGCAGCTGGTGAACCTGCGCGCCACCGGCAACCCCGCACTGACCTTGCCCCCGCCCACGGGCGTGCAGCTTTCGTTTGCAGCGGGTCCGCCGCTCACCTATACCGTCACCGGCTCGACCACGCCGCCTTCTGGCTCCACCGGTCCCTACACGCCCGGCCAGCCTATCAACATCGACGGCTGGGAGATCACGCTGCAGGGCACGCCGAACACCGGCGACACGGTGACCGTGGGCAACGCCACCGACCCGCAGTACGGCGACTACTACACCCGCAACGCCGGCAACGCCAATGCGCTCATGGCCCTGCGCGACGTGAAGATGTTCGACAACGCCACGATGAGCGACGGGTACGCCGGAGCCATTGCGCAGGTGGGAACGCGCACGCAAAGCGCAACCTTTGCCGCAGAGCTGTCCAACACCATCGCGGCCAACCTCGAACGCGACCGCACTGCCATCTCGGGCGTGAACCTGGACGAAGAGGCCGCCAAGCTGATCCAATACCAGCAGGCCTACCAGGCTTCGGCCAAAATGATCCAGATCGCGCAGG
The DNA here is from genome assembly GCF_049198005.1 of Paracidovorax sp. MALMAid1276. Taxonomy (NCBI): domain Bacteria; kingdom Pseudomonadati; phylum Pseudomonadota; class Betaproteobacteria; order Burkholderiales; family Comamonadaceae; genus Paracidovorax; species Paracidovorax sp. MALMAid1276. The sequence goes on from NZ_JBMIRS010000175.1 coordinate 66,598, forward strand.
GCATCTTCGACACGCTGATCCAGGGCCTGGGCCGATAGCAGGAATGAAGGGAGCCGCGATGACCACCCGCCCCGCAAGAACCTGCCGCACCGGCGCAGCAAACGCTGCGGGCGGCCCGCCCGGCCGCTCCGGGCCCATGCATCGTTTCTGAGGCGCCCGCAGGAGAACACCATGGCCAGCAATTTCTACCGCGTCAGCACCGCCAACATGTTCGACAACGCCTTGCGCAACCTCGCATCGCGGCAGACGGGCCTGTCCAACCTGCAGGAAAACCTCACCTCCGGCAAACGCGTGGTGCGCGCAAGCGACGACCCCGTGGCCGCCGCCCAGGCCGAGCGCGCGCTCAACCGCCTGGCGCGCAACGAGACCGATGTGCGCGCGCTGAACAACCAGCGCAACACCATGGCCCTTGCGGAATCCACGCTGGGGCAATCGGGAGACGCACTGCAGGAGTTCCGCGCCCTGGTGGTGAATGCCGGCAACGGCAGCTACACCCAGACCGAACGCGACGCGATCGCCCAGCAACTGGTCAGCCTGCGCGACCAGATCCTGGGCTACGCCAACCGCAAGGATTCCAACGGGATTCCCCTCTTTCAGGGCCTGGGCAGCGCGGAAGCGCCCTTCACCGGCCCCAATCCGCTGTTCGGCTTTGCCGGCCTGCCGGGTCAGGGCGCCAGCGGCACCACCAGCATCGCGAGCGTGCTGGACGGCATGGCGGCCTGGATGGACGTGCCCACGGGAAACGGCGTGTTCACGGTGGACATCAACGCCGCGAACCAGGGCAAGGCCTGGGCCACCGTGGGCCAGGTGACCGACCCCACGGCGTTCGCCGCGAGCACGGTCGACGAGTACGTGATCACCATCGGCGGCACCGCCGCCGCGCCCACCTATGACGTGCTAGACCGCGCCACCATGGCGTCGGTGCTGCCCAGCGGCCCGCAGCCCTTCCCGCTGCCCACCTCGGCCACGTCCTCGCCGTTTGCGATCAACGTCGATGGCATTTCCATCGGCATCGGCGGTGCGCCGGTGCCCGGCGACGAGTTCTCGGTGCGGCGCAACAGCGCCGACCCGACCACCCAGTCCAACGTGTTCCAGGTGCTGGACAACGTGATCGCGGCCGTGCGCAATGGCTCCAACCCCGACGGCAGCACGGCCTCCGGCCCGCTCACGCATGCCATCAACCGGGGCCTGGCAGAGATCGACGCGGCCATGAACCGTCTCAATGGCTCGCGCGGCTTTGCGGGCGACCTGCTCAACCGGGCAGACCGCATCGAAGGCGATCTGAACAAACGCGCCATCCAGCTGGAGGAAGACCGCTCGCGTGCCGAGGATATCGATATGATCAAAGGAATTTCGGACTTTCAGAACCAGCAGGTCGGATACGAGGCAGCCCTCAAGTCGTACGCCATGGTGCAGAAGATGTCCCTGATCAATTTCATCAGTTAAGGATGTCCTGCATAACCCTCGCGAGTGCGTGGTAGTGCGGATCGGGATGTCCGCAAGGCGTCTTTTCGCAGCCAATAGCCCGGCTATTGGCAAGAAAAGCAACGCTGCGGACCGCCCGAGGCCGCGCTATCACGGGCTGCAGGGAGTTATGCAGGACATCCCTAGGAGTCTGCCGACAGAAGGAGCATCGGCTGCAACGCACGATAAACC
>NZ_JBMIRS010000203.1:0-76166 GCF_049198005.1 Paracidovorax sp. MALMAid1276
TGCGTCCCCCTTCCCGAATCGCGCAGCGGTTCGAGAGAAGGGGGAAGGCGCGCAGCGCCACAGGGGGTAGAATGCTAGGTGACGGGCCTCCTCGCATGGTGAAGCGGCCAACCGGGTCAGGTGGGGAACCAAGCAGCCCTAACCGTGGAGTCAGTGCCGGGGGTAAGGCTCGTCAACTTCCTGTTTTTTCCTTTCGCGTCGCGTTTCGGCTGAAACGTTGCATGGCGCGAATCCCCTCTCCCTCCTTCTTCATTCCTTCTCCACCTGCACCGCGCTGTGCCGGTGGATGTCTTCTTTCCCCTCTCGCTGCCCTCCGCATTGATCGCACTTGGCGCGGCTTGAACACGCCCCTTGGCGGCGCGGTTGCGCCCGTGCTGTCGTGTCGGCGCTATCCGACGGCGGGATGCGGCGGCGGAGCAGTCTGCGCCGGCGTGGGGTTGGGCACACTTTGCGGCATCCGTTTCAACTCCTGGTTTTTTTGCTCCGCAGGTGTTTCCATGCCAGCCCTTTCAGCAGCGCCCATTGCCGTGTTGTTGTTCCCTGCCAAGCCTGCCCGCGCGCCCCGCTGCCTCGGCGCGCTTTCGATGTCGCTGGCGCTCACGCTGGGTGCCGCCGGTGCGGGATATGCGGCCGACGGCACATTTGGCAGCGATGCGCTCGCGGCCTGGCAGAAGGAGTGGCAGGAGGAATGGACCACAGAGCGGCAGAGCCTGGGGTCGGCTTTCGAGCTGACCACGGCCGTACGGCCGCAGCTGGGCGACCTGCCCGGATCAGGCGGAATGGGGCGAAGCCTTGCCGCCGGCAGCAACGCCTCCAACGCCACACAACATCTCGACCTGACCCGCTGGCTGACGCCGCAGAGCCCCCAACGTTTTGGCGTCACCCTGGGGTTGAGCGGGCCGGCCCCTCCCTCTGCACCACCGAGCCCCACCACCGGCAGCACATCGGGCAGCCAGCCGCCGCCCATGCAGCTGGACCTGGGGGTGCGCTGGCGTTCGCAACTGCAACCGGGGCGGCACCTTGATGTCTCAGCCTGGGCGCAAACGCCCGACACCATGGGCTTGATCTGGCAAACCCAGCCGCCCACCTACGGTACGCGCGTGGAAGTGCAATGGGCGTCTTCGCGCACGCGCGGGCTGGTGCCCGAATTCGGCGCCATCGGCGTGCAGTTGCAGGGCAGCTCCCGCCTGGTACTGAGGGCGCGCAAGGGCGGCCCCATGCTGTACTACCGCGCGAAATTTTGACCCCCTCCTGAGCGGCTGCGCGGTTTCGCGTTGAGGGGACGGCACCCTCGCTGCGGGGCCGCCTTTGCTCGGTGTCTGCTGATAGGGTCGCGCCCGTTTTGAAGTCTGGCAGTGGGTTGTGGTTGTCTACTACACCGGCTGCGGCTGCGATGGCTGTGATGGCCTAATCCACTCCAGCGCGCCAGCGCCCGCCATGCGGCCAGTGGCCATGCACGCCGTGAGCAGGTAGCCGCCGGTGGGGGCCTCCCAGTCCAGCATTTCGCCTGCACAGAACACGCCGGGCAGGGCGCGGGCCATGAGGTGTTCGTTGAGCGCCTCGAAGGTGACGCCACCCGCCGTGCTGATGGCTTCGTCGATGGGCCGGGCCGCCACCACTGTGATGGGCAGGGCCTTGATGGCATGCGCCAGGGCGACGGGGTCGTTCATGCCGTCCTTGCCCAGGTGCTCGTACAGCACGCCGGCCTTGATGCCGTCGAGCCCCAGGCGGCTCTTGAGGTGGCTGGACAGCGAGCGCGAACCGCGCGGGTGGCGCACCTCCACCAGCACCCGTTCGGGCGTGTGGTCGGGCAGCAGATCAAGCTGAAAGGTGGCGTGGCCATGGGCCTCGATCTCGTCGCGCAACAGATGCGACGCGGCGTAGACCAGGCTGCCTTCCACCCCCGTGGCGGTGGCGACAAACTCGCCCCGGCGCTGAAAGCTGCGGCCCTGGCTGTCGGTGAAGCCCAGCGCCACGGTCTTGAAGGGCTGGCCCACAAAACGCTCGGTGAAATGGGGCGTCCAGCCCACGGCGGGGCTGGGTGTGCGGCCGATCAGTTCCTGCAGGAAGGCGCGGCGCGTTTCGCCGGTCGGCGCGTCGGCGCGCAACACATCGAAGCCGCAGTTGGCCGGCCGCAGCGGCGCCACCGCCACGCCGCGCTCGGCGAGGTGGGGCACCCACGCGCCATCCGACCCCAGGCGCGCCCAGCTGGCGCCCCCCAACGCCAGCACCACCGCGCGGGCATTCACGCGCACCTCACCGGTCGGCGCTGAAAACACCAGCGCCCCGCCGTCCGCCCAGCCCTGCCAGCGGTGCCGCATGTGGAACTGCACACCCTGCGCGCGCAACCGCTGCAGCCAAGCGCGCAGCAGCGGTGCGGCCTTCATGTCGGCCGGAAACACCCGGCCTGAAGTGCCCACAAAAGTCTGCACGCCCAGCCCCTGCGCCCATTCGCACACCTGCGGCCCGCCAAAGGCCTGCAGCAGCGGCTCGATCTGCGGCTGGCGCTGCGCAAAGCGGCTGGCAAATGCCGCGTGCGCTTCGGAGTGCGTGAGGTTGAGCCCGCCCTTGCCTGCCAGCAAAAACTTGCGGCCCACCGAGGGCATGGCGTCGAACACGTGCGCGGCGGCGCCGCCCTGCGCCAGCACCTCGGCCGCCATCAGGCCCGCCGGGCCACCGCCCACCACGACGGCGTCGCAGCGCAGTTCGGTAGCTGCATTGCGGTCGGCGTCGGCAGAGGGAGAAAGGGGTGCATTCATGAAAAAACCTTTGGCTCGAAATCTATGGCAGGGAGTCTTTGGCAGGGAAGGCGGGCCCACATCAGGAAGTGGCCATGATCAAAAGAGCGACCCTTGCTGGGGGCCATCCGCGCGTTCCGCACCATTGCGGCCCACCGGGGGCTCAGCCTGCGCTGCGGGGGCGAGAGTATGCCCCAGGCCAACCCCCGGCGCCGGCCCCGCACCGGCAACGGCTGGCGGCTGCGCCGCGTCGTCCGGCACCCGCACACAGCGCCCGTCGCCCGTGAGAAAAGCGGCGCGCACCACTTCGCCCGGAAGCTGCTGGCGCACGGCGGCGCGGTAACGCTGCAGCTGGGCGATCAGCGCGGGCTGGCGCTCGGGCTGCGCGGCGCTTTTGTAGTCCAGCACCCACCAGCCCGCGTGCTCGGGGGGGTGGTGGCGGTGCACCAGCCGGTCGATGCGCAGGCTCTGGCCCTGGTGGCGCAGCGGGGCCTCGTTGATGGCGGTGTCCACCACCGCCGCATCCCAGGCCCACGCGCCCTCGCCCGCCAAAATGCGCTGGGCGGTCTGCGCGGCGCTGTGTGCGGCCTCCACGGTGATGTCGAAGTCGAGCGCCAGCCGTGCCACGCGGGCGGCGGGCCAGCCCTCAGCGCGCAGGCTGGCCAGCGCAGCACCGGCCACGCCGGCCTGCTCCAGCAGCTGGTGCATGGCCTCGCCCCAGCGCGAGACAGGGGTGGACGCGGATGGCCCAAGCACGTCGACACCCACCTCCGCATCGTCCTTCTGCCGCTGCGGCGCGCGCAGCGCCTGCGGCAGCGGGGGCAGCTCGGCCAGCGTGAACGTATCCACGGGTGTGCCGCCCACCGTGTCTGCGCCAGTCCAGGCAGTAACGTTGCCAGGATCGGCAGCAGGATCCACATCGGCCAGCAGCGGGGCCAGCCGGTTCCACCAGCTGCCGGGGGCCGACACACTGGGCGCCACCGACGACAGCGCCAGGCAGTGCTTGGCCCGGGTCATGGCCACATAGAGCATGTTCAGCTCTTCGCGCTGGCGCGCCTGCTGCTCGGCCGCCAGCGCGGCTTCGGCGCTGGGCGGCGGGCTGGATTCGCTGGCCAGAAAGACAAAGCCCGCAGGCTCGGCCCGCTCGCCGGGCCAGTCCACCAGCACGCCCATGGTGTCGGCCTTCTGCGGGCGGGTGTCGGTGTCGAGCAGCAGCACGCAGCGCGCCTCCAGCCCCTTGGCGCCGTGCACCGTCAGCAGCCGCACGGCCTGCGCATCCACGCGGCCGGGGGCGCGCACGCCGCCTTTCTTCATCGCGCGCACAAAGGCATAGGGCGTGAGGTAGCGGCCGCCGTCGTGCTGCAGCGCGGCCGACAGCAGCGCGCGCAGGTTGGCCAGCACCGGCATGCGCTGTGCGGCCGGGGCGGCGGCCGCAAACCGGGCCAGCACGTCACCGTGCTGGTAAATGGCGTGCAGCGCATCGTGCGGCGGCAGCGCGTCCACCCAGGCCTTGTATTGAGCCAAATCAGCCCTCAGCGCTTTACCATCAAGCGCTGGCAGCTCACATTTTTGAAGCAGATCAAACCAGCTGCGCCCGGCATGCTCGGGCTGGCGGCGCAGCGCGGCCAGCGCCACCAGCGTGTCGTCGCCCACGCCAAACAGCGGCGACTTGAGCGCGCGCGCCAAGGACAGGTCATGCCCGGTCGAGACCAGCGCATCCAGCAGCGCCACCATGTCCTGCACCTCCGGCGCGTCGAAGAGGTCGGCCTTTTCGGGCTGCACGCAGGGCAGGTGCAGGGCGCGCAGGGCGTCCTGCATGCTGGCGAGCCGGTCGCGCTTGCGGGCCAGGACCAGCACTTCGTTGGGCGGTGTACCCGCTGCGATCTGCGCAGCCACCCAGGCGGCGGCCTGCGCGCACTCGCGCATGCGCTGGGTTTCCTCGGCTTCGTGGCGCGGCTCGGTCAGGCTGTCGCGCCAGGCAAAGGGGTCGGCGGCGGCGCCGCTGCCCTTGCCGTCCGGCGGCAGGATGGCGGGCAGGCGCAGCAGCTGGCCCGGGTCTTTCGATTCGGTGGTGTGGTCGCGGAATCCGCTGGTCTCGTGCTGCGCCTGGGCTGCGCCCATGACGCGGTTCACGGCGGCGATCACGCCAGAGGCGTTGCGGCGCGTGTGGTCGCAGCTGAGCAGGTCGCCGCCCAGGCCGTCGCGCACAAAGGCCTGCGCGGCAATGAACACCTGCGGCTCGGCCCGCCGAAATCGGTAGATGCTCTGCTTGGGGTCGCCCACGATGAACACGCTGGGCGCGTTCTGCCCGCTGGCGCCGCCGCCAGCGCCCGCATAGCCCGCCAGCCAGGCGTGCAGCGCCTGCCACTGCAGCGGGTTGGTGTCCTGGAACTCATCCACCAGCAGGTGGCGGATGCGGGCATCGAGCCGCTCCTGCACCCAGCCCGCCAGCACCGGGTCGGCCAGCATGACGAGCGCGGTGCGTTCCACATCGTTCATGTCCACCCAGCCGTGCTGCTGCTTGACCGCCGCGAACTGCGCCAGCAGGCAGCGCGCGAGCCGCGCCATGCGCTGCTGGTGTTGCCAGGCCTCGTGCTGGCGCCGTGCCATGAGCAGGCGTTGCAGTTCGGGCTCGGCCTCCTGCGCGGGGGCAAACTTTTCGAGGTTCTTGGTGAGGCGGTCTTCCTTGGCCACGAACATCGCGCGGCGCAGCCCGTCCAGGGCCTCGTTGGCGTCAGCGCATGCCAGCGCGTCGATGATGGCGTCGGCGGCCTTCTGCGGGGTCTGTTTGGCTTCGGTGCCCAACGCCCGGGCACGGGCCAGCCAGCGCTGGCGGCTCGCCTCGCCTTGCAGCGCCTCGGCAGGCCCGGCAAAAGCTGCCAGTTCGGGGTACGCCAGCTGGAACGGCGGCACCGACGCATCGACCACACCGGCCGCATCGGCCAGGTCGAATTCCACCCGCTTGGCCAGCGCTGCGGCCAGGGCCTTGTGCGTTTGCGAGCGGCCGTGGCGTGCCACCACGGCCTCATAGTCGGCACGCAGGCTTGGGCTGTCGGCCACCGCCTGCAAAAAGGGCCCCCACACCTCGCGCACGGCCTCGGCGTCGTCTTCAAGCAGCTCGAAGCGGGCGGGCAGGCCCCGGTCTTGCAGCAGCGCCACGGGCGCGGTGCCCAGCAGGGCCGCAAACCAGCTGTGAAAGGTGCGGATCTGCACGGGGCGCCCGCTGGCCAGCATCTGGCGGTATAAATTTTGTAGCGCCTCGCGCTTATCCAGAGCGCGCTCAGGGCTGATTCCTCTTGAAACCAGCTCACGCGCCAGGTCCGCCAGCGGCGCATGGGCGAACGCTTCGAGCCACTCCTGCAGACGCTGGCGCATCTCGCCCGCCGCCTTCTTGGTGAAGGTGATGGCCAGGATCTCGTGCGGTGCGCTGCCGTCCAGCAAGGCGCGCAGCATGCGCGACACCAGCATCCAGGTCTTGCCGGCACCGGCGCAGGCCTCCACGGCCACGCTGCGCGCGGGGTCGCAGGCGATGGCGTAGAAAGCCTCGCGCGAGACGGGCTGGCCGTTGTGTTCGTAGGCGGCGTTCATGGGATGCATCCCCTCGAACGGCGGTGAGGGGTCGGCGGCTGGAACCGGCGCGGCCCGGGCGCGGGGACACCGAGCAAGGGCCGCCCCGCAGCGAGGGTGTCGTCCCCCCTCCCGGCGCAGCCCAGAGAGGGGGTGAAGGCGCGCAGCGCCACAGGGGGGTGCCCTCTTCTATTCATTCCAGAAGTCTTTCCGGCACAGGCCGCGGGCTGCGCAGTAGTCGCACACGGCGCCCTCGCCCAGCGCGGGCATGGGGGTCCCGGCGGCAATGCGTTCAAAGTCGTGCCGGATGCCATCCACCAGCAGGTCGCGCAGGTGCACCACCTCGTCCTGCTCGTGCATCTGTGTTTCGCCGCGCTCACCCACGTTCACATAGGCGGCACGCAGGGTGTCGTGGCTCAGCAGCGCGGCATAGAACGCGAGTTGCGTGTCCTCGGCGCCTGCGCCGATGCGCTTGCGGGTGGCGGCGTCGTTTTCGGTCTTGTAGTCGATGACCAGGGTGGCGGGCTCGCCGGTGGTCGACACGCTGTCGATGCGGTCGATGGTGCCCACCAGCTGCAGCGTGCCCAGCGGCTGCGCGGTCTTCACCTCGGCCTGGCGAAAGAGCCCACCCGCGCTTTCGTGCTGTGCCAGCCAGCGCAAATAGCCGTCGCGCACCTGGGGCCAGCCTGCGGCAAACGGCAGGAATTCGCCCTCTCCCAGGCGCTGCGCCTGGGTGACGGCCTGCGCGGCACTGTCCATGCGCGCCACGCGCGCGGCCGCGTCGTCGGTGGGCGCGTCCCGCAGCGACTCGTGGAACTGCTGCAGCACGGCGTGCAGCCAGTTGCCAAAGTCGCGCTTGTCCACTTCGGCCGCCAGTTCGTCGGACTCCTGCAGACCCAGCTGCCGCAGCGCAAAGAACCGGTAGGGGCAGTGCCGCAGGTCGGAATACGCGGTGGAGGACAGCCGCTGCACCGGCAGCGCCTGACCGCTGGGCGTGGGGCGCGCGGTGGGCTGCGCGGCCACGGTGCGCGGGCTGCGGCCGTCGGCGCCCGGTGCGGCCGTGCCGTCCAGGTGCAGGGCCAGCACCAGCGGGCTGGCCAGCAGGGGCTCGCCCCCCTCGTCGCCCGTGCGCCACAGCACATCCACCACGGGCGTGCGCAGCGCCTGCTGCCAGGCGGCGCGCTGTGCGGCCTCCAGGGTGTCGCGCGTGGGCAAGCCGAAGGCCTGGCGCTGCTGCGCGGTCCATTCGCCCGGCGGCTCGGGGGCAGCCTGCAGGCGCTTTTCATCGCAGCCGGGCAGCACCAGCGCGGCAAAGGGGCGCGCCAGCAACTGGGGCATGGGCAGCACGGTCACCGGCACCTCGCCGGGCTGCAGCGGCACAAAGCGCGCGGCTTCGAGCACCTCGTTGGCCCATCGGGTGAACTCGGCCAGCGCCATGCGGCGGCCCGCTCCGCTCCAGCCCGCGGGTTCCGCCTCTTGCCCGGGCTGCAGCCGCAGCGCGGCCAGCACGCGCTGGCCTGCGGCGTCGGCCTCCAGCAGCGCCCACTGCCCGCTGGCCGCCAGCAGTTCGCGCAGCGCGCCCAGCCATTGCACCAGGGTGCGCGGGGCAGACAGCGGCTTGCGCCAGGCATCGACCTGTTCCACGCAGGCGGCGAGCGCGGCCTGGCCCTCGCCATGGCCCGGGGCGCCTGCCGCGCCTGGCGCGTTGGCCCACGCGGCCACGGCGGCCCGGCGCAGGGCGCGCTCCAGGGTGTTGACGGTGGCCGCAGGCAGCACGGGAGCGTGCTTGAGCCAGTCCAGCACCTCGTCGGCCGAGGCATTCCACGCGCAGGCCTTGAGCGCCGCCATCAGCTGGGCCGCAGCGCGGGTGGTGGACAGGGTCCAGCCGTTCTCGTCGCGCACGGACACGCCGCTGCTGGCCAGGTGGGCGCTGATGCGGCGCGTGAGGGCGCGGTCGTTGGCAGCCAGCGCCACCGGGGTGCGGCCTGCGGCAATATGGGCCAGCACGCAGGCGGCTGCGCGCTGGGCTTCGTCTTCGGCATCGTGGGCGGCATGCAGGGCGACGGCGCCGGTGACCACGGCGCCGTGCGCTGCGGGGGCACCCTCTGGCGCCAGCGCCAGGGCCACCGCCTTGTCACCCCAGTGGGCCTGCAGCGCGCGGGCCAGGGGGTCTTCTTGAAACCCCTGCAACACCACCAGCGCGTCCACCGCCTGGAGCACACCCGGCTCGAACAGCACATCGGTGGCGTGCCGCGAAGCCAGCGCCCATTCCAGTGCGATGCGGGCCACCGCGGCCTCCAGCCGCAGCGCCGACCCCTCGTCCGGCTCTGCAAGCAGGCCGCGCGCGCGGACGGCCCAGGCCGCCCGCTCGGCCGGGGGCACGGCCGCCACGGCCGCCGCCAGCTGGGCCGCGCCCTCCTGCAGCGGTGCGGCCAGCACATCGCGCTGCGCTGCAAGCCCCGCCTGGTCCAGCAAGGTGCGGGCGGTCAGCGCATCGCACGCCACGTCGCCCGCCAGATCGCTGCCCAGGGGCACAAACGCTGACAACTGGCGAGCCCAGTTGCGCGTGGTTTCAAACCGGGGTGAGAAACCGTCGGGGCAGTATGCGGCCCAATAGCGCTGCGCAAGCGGCATGAGCTGGGCATAGGGCACCAGCACCACCGTGCGCGCCGGATGGGCGCCCCGGGCCTGCATGTGCGCCTGCACACGGGCCAGCACTGCAGTCCACAAGGCATCGCACTGATCGCTTCTCGCTATGACAGTCATAGCGTCGCAAGGCCCGGCCATAACGGTGAACGTGGAATGGGTTTCTGTCACAATCGCCAGACTTTAAACGTATACCGCTTGCAACCCGCCCCAGATACAAGGAATCCGCCATGGCCAGCGAACTCATCAAACACGTCTCCGACGCCAGCTTTGAAGCCGACGTTCTGCAACCCGGCACGCCCGTGCTGGTGGACTACTGGGCCGAATGGTGTGGCCCCTGCAAGATGATTGCCCCCATCCTCGACGAAGTCGCAGGCACCTACCAGGGCAAACTGCAGATCGCCAAGATGAACGTGGACGAAAACCGCGAGATCCCCGCCAAGTTCGGCATCCGCGGCATCCCCACGCTGATGCTCTTCAAGGACGGCCAACTGGCCGCCACCAAGGTGGGCGCCATGAGCAAGGCCCAGCTCACCGCTTTCATCGACCAGCAACTGGCCTGATTTCGCAAGCCCCGCAGCAGCAACGCCCGCTGCGGGGTGCTTCAGGGATGGCCTGCCAGCGGCACGCGCCGCGGCCTGGCACAAACGGACCGCAACCAGCACCCGAGCCCCTGAAGCCCCGGATTTTTTCCTGTCATAATTCCCCCAGATCACCGGCCTGCACGCATTGGCAGCCGGTCCCTGATCCCCGGCGGGCCGGGCCTGCAAACAGCAGCCCTTCCGGCACCCGCCCCCACCCCCCAAGATTCTTACCAGCTCCGCCCAGGAGTCACTCCATGCACTTAAACGAACTCAAGGCACTGCACGTGTCTGAAGTCCTGAAGCAAGCCGAAGAACTCGAAATCGAAAACACCGGCCGCATGCGCAAACAGGAGCTGATGTTTGCGATCATCAAGAAGCGCGCCAAAGCCGGCGAGCAGGTGTTTGCGGATGGCGTGCTGGAAATCCTGCCGGACGGGTTCGGTTTTCTGCGCAGCCCCGACACCAGCTTCACGGCCAGCACCGACGACATCTACATCAGCCCCAGCCAGGTGCGCCGCTTCAACCTGCACACGGGCGACATGATCGAAGGCGAGGTGCGCACGCCCAAGGACGGCGAGCGCTACTTTGCCCTCACCAAGCTGGACTCGGTGAACGGCGGCCCGCCGGAGCAGAACAAGCACAAGGTGATGTTCGAAAACCTGACACCGCTGTTCCCGAAGGAACAGATGCGCCTGGAGCGCGACATCAAGGGCGACGAGAACATCACCGGCCGCATCATCGACATCATTGCCCCCATCGGCCGAGGCCAGCGCGCGCTGATCGTGGCGCCCCCCAAGAGCGGCAAGACGGTGATGATGCAGCACATCGCTCACGCCATCACGGCCAACAACCCCGATGTGCACCTGATGGTGCTGCTGGTGGACGAGCGCCCCGAAGAAGTGACCGAAATGCAGCGCACGGTCAAGGGCGACATCATTGCATCGACCTTTGACGAGCCCGCCGCCCGCCACGTGCATGTGGCCGAGATGGTGATCGAGCGCGCCAAGCGCTTGGTCGAACTCAAGAAGGACGTGGTGATCCTGCTCGACTCCATCACCCGCCTGGCCCGCGCCTACAACAACGTCGTGCCTTCCAGCGGCAAGGTGCTGTCGGGCGGTGTGGATGCTGCCGCGCTGCAGCGCCCCAAGCGCTTCTTCGGCGCGGCGCGCAAGGTCGAAGAAGGCGGCTCGCTCACCATCATCGCCACGGCGCTGGTGGACACCGGCAGCCGCATGGACGAAGTGATCTTTGAAGAATTCAAGGGCACGGGCAACTGCGAAATCCACCTGAACCGCCGCCTGTACGAAAAGCGCGTGTTCCCCGCCATCGAACTCAACAAGAGCGGCACGCGCCGCGAAGAGCTGCTGCTGGCACCCGAGATCCTGCAGAAGACCCGCATCCTGCGCCAGTTCATGTACAACATGGACGAGATCGAGTCGATGGAACTCATGATCAAGAACATGAAGGCCACCAAAACGAATGTGGATTTCTTCGACATGATGAGGCGCGGGGGCTGATTTTCAGTCTGTGCAATAATCGAGGGCTTTTTCTTGCGGAAAGTACATCGGACTGGCCGGTGCGGCTCCCGCAGTTGACCTAAAGGAAGATCATGAAAGAAGGCATTCACCCCAACTACCGCGAAGTTCTGTTCGTGGACCTGTCCAACGGTTTCAAGTTCGTGACCCGTTCGTGCGTGAACACGAAGGAAATGGAAACCTTCGAAGGCAAGGAATACCCGCTGTTCAAGCTGGACACCTCTTCTGAATCGCACCCCTTCTACACCGGCACGCAAAAGTCCGTGGACAACATGGGTGGCCGCGTGGAGCGCTTCCGCAACCGTTTCGGCAAGACCGCAGCGAAGTAATTCGACACCTGCGTTTTCGCACAAGGGCAGCCCGGGCAACCGTGCTGCCTTTTTGTTTGCTTTTGCCCTTATTCTTGGCGGCTTCGCCCCGCGCTGCCCCCGCCCCTGACGTGTGACCCCTCCCACCCCCGCCATCGTGACCCAGAATGCGGTGAGCCCGCTTCCGCGCTGGGCGCTGCTGCTGCTCTGTATTGCCTATGTGGTGCCTGGTTTCGTGGGCCGGGACCCGTGGAAGAGCGCGGACGTCACGGCCTTTGGCTACATGCTGGAGCTTGCGCAGGGCCGCACTTCCTGGGCCAGCCCGCTGCTGGGCGGCATGGCACCGGAAACCGAAGGGCTGCTGCCCTACTGGATGGGCGCCTGGGCCATGCAGATCGCCCCTCAGTGGCTGCCTGCCGAAATGGCCGTGCGGCTGCCGTTTGCCGCGCTGCTGGTGCTGACGCTGATGGCGACCTGGTACGGCGTGTACTACCTGGCGCGCAGTCCGGGCGCGCAACCCGTGGCCTTTGCCTTTGGCGGCGAGGCCAATGCACCCGACTACGCGCGCGCCATCGCCGATGGCGGCCTGCTCGCCCTGATCGCCTGCCTGGGCCTGGCCCAGCTTTCGCACGAAGTCACCAGCTACGTGGTGCAGCTCAGCTGCACGGCCCTGGTGTTCTTCGCGGTGGCCGCCATGCCCTACCGCACGGTGGCGCCGGCATGTGCGCTGGTGGCCGGCACGGTGGGGCTGACGCTGGCGGGGGCGCCGGCCCTGGCCGTGATGCTGGGGGCGCTCAGCGCCGCTGTGGTGGTATTTGCGCCGGGCAGCGGTGCCGACCGGCGCCTGCGGTGGGCGGTGGTGATTGCCGGGGTGGTGGTGGCGGCAGCGCTGCTGGCCCTGGCGCTGGACCTGTGGCGCTGGCGGATCGTGGGCACCGCCGCAGGCGGCAAGGAATGGCAGAGCCTGGCCCGCCTGCTGCTGTGGTTTGGCTGGCCTGCGTGGCCCATGGCGTTGTGGACGCTGTGGCGCTGGCGCAAACAGGTGTTCAACCTTCCGGGGCACCGGCATCTGCTGCTGCCGCTGGGCTTTCTGGCGCTGTCCATCGCCGCCACCGTGGCCACGGCACCCGCCGACCGTGCACTGCTGCTGGGCCTGCCGGCGATGGCCGCGCTGGCCGCGTTTGCACTGCCCACCCTGGGGCGCAGCGTGGGCGCGCTGATCGACTGGTTCACGCTGCTGTTCTTCACTGTGTCGGCGCTGGCCATCTGGGTGATCTGGATCGCCATGCAGACCGGCCTTCCTGCCAAGCCCGCCGCCAATGTCGCCAAACTGGCACCGGGCTTTGAGCCGCAGTTCTCTGCGCTTGCGCTGGCGGTGGCGCTGGCGGCCACGGTGGGCTGGGCGGTGCTGGTGTGGTGGCGCGCTTCGCGCGACCGCGCCCCGATCTGGAAGAGCCTGGTGCTGCCCGCGGGCGGCGCCACCCTGGGCTGGCTGCTGCTGATGACGCTGTGGCTGCCGCTGCTGGACTTTGCGCGCAGCTATGCGCCGCAGGTGCGCAGCGTGATGGCCGTGGTGGGGCCGGCACCCGGCTGTGTGCAGACGCTGGGCCTGAGCCGGGCGCAGGTCGCGGCCCTGCAGTACCACGGCGGGCTGGAACTCACGCGCGCCGGTCTGCAGGACGAATGCGACTGGCTGGTAGCCGACATCGCGTCCTGGCCCGCGTCGGAGCGCAAGGTCAACGCCGCCCTGTGGGAGCTGCAGGCCACGCTCCCCCGCCCCACGGACAAGAACGACCAGCTCCTGGTGCTGCGCCGCGTCGGATCCGCGCCCTGATGTCGGAGCGGTCCGTCATCGTTCGCCACGCCCTCACGGTGCTGGCGGGCCAGCTGGCGGTCATGGCCTTTGGCGTGACCGACACCATCGTGGCGGGGCGCCACAGCGCAGCGTCGCTGGCCGCACTGTCCGTCGGATCCGCGATCTTCATCAGCGTCTACGTGGCACTCATCGGCGGCCTGCAGGCGTTGCTGCCCGTGTGGGCCGAACAGCGCGGTGCGCAGCAGACCGACGCCGTGGGGCGTTCGATGCGCCAGGCTCTGTATCTCTGCGCTGCGGCATCGGCCGTGGGCATGGCGGTGCTGCTGGCGCCGGGCCCTCTGCTGCGCCTGACGGAGGTTCCACCCGGCCTGCGCGGCGAGGTGGAGAGCTATCTGGCCGTGCTGGCACTGGCCCTGCCGCCCGCGCTGCTGTTTCGCATCTACAGCACGCTCAACCAGGCACTGGGACGGCCCAAGCTGGTGACGGTGTTGCAGGTGGGGGCGCTGTTCGTCAAGCTGCCCCTGTCGGTGTGGTTCACCTTCGGGGGCGCCGGCCTGCCGGCGCAGGGGGTGGTGGGCTGCGCCTGGGCCACGCTGGTGGTCAACTGCAGCATGCTGGCCGTGGCGCTGTGGTTGCTGCGCACGCAGGATCTGTACAGGCCGTTCGGCATCTGGCAGCGCCTGGAGCCGCCCCACTGGCCCACGCTGGCAAACTTTGCGCGGCTGGGCATCCCCGCAGGCCTGGCGGTGATGGTGGAGGTCACATCCTTCACGCTGATGGCGCTGTTCATCGCCCGGCAAGGCACCACGGCGTCCGCCGCGCACCAGATCGCCGCCAACGTGGCCGCGGTGCTGTACATGGTGCCCCTGTCGCTGGCCATCGCCACCAGCGCCCGCACCAGTTACTGGCTGGGCGCGCAGGACAATGGCCGCGCGCAGCATGCCGTTTCAATAGGTTTTAGGCTCTCAGCGCTTACTGGTATTGCGCTGGCAGCTATGCTATTTATAGCAAAAGACCATGTAGGCGCCATCTATTCCGGCAACGCCGCAGTGGTGGCCATGGCCGGGCCGGTGCTCGCCTGGGTGGCGGCTTACCATGTGGCGGACGCGCTGCAGACCGTGTGCGTGTTCGTGCTGCGCTGCTACCACATCACCGTGGCGCCGCTGATGGCCTACTGCGGCCTGCTCTGGGGCGCTGGGCTGGGCGGCGGCTACTGGCTGGCCTACGGCGCGGGGCATCCCGGGGCCGTCATGGCGCAGTCGCCCACGCCCTTCTGGGCGGCCAGCAGCGTGGCACTGGCCGCAACGGCCGCCCTGTTCGTGGCCATGCTGTGGTGGGCCGTCAACCCCGCAGCGCGAACCCGCGCAGCCGGTTTGCCGGGAACGTGACCGAAAACACCGAGCCCTTGCCCACCGTGCTGCGGATATCCAGCGCCGCACCGTGGCGCTGCAGCACGTGCTTGACGATGGCCAGCCCCAGCCCGGTGCCGCCAGTTTCGCGCGAGCGGCTGCGGTCCACACGATAGAAGCGCTCCGTCAGGCGCGGGATGTGTTCGGGCGCAATGCCTGGACCGGTGTCCCGCACGGAGAACACCGCGCTGCCGTCCGCCAGCCGCAGCCATTCCACCGTGATGGAGCCGCCGGCCGGCGTATAGCGCACCGCGTTGCTGATCAGGTTGGACATCGCGCTCTGCAGCTCGGCAGACACGCCGGCGATGTCGCCTTCGGTGCGCAGCTGGTCTTCGGACGGAAACTGCAGCACATGCGGCGCCTGGTTCTGCGTGAGCAGGGCCGACAGCGCACGGCCTTCGTCCTCGCAACGAGTCAGCAGCGCCTGCACCGGTGTCCACTCGGCCATGCCGGGCAGCGGGCTGCCCTCCAGCCGCGACAAGGTCAGCAGGTCCTGAACGACGCTTTGCATGCGCAGTGCCTGCTGGGCCATCATGCCCAGGTAGCGCGATCGCTCGTCCGCCGCCAGGGGCAGCGTCTGCAGGGTTTCGACGAACCCTGTCAGCACCGTCAGGGGCGTGCGGATTTCGTGGGAGACGTTGGCCACGAAGTCGCGCCGCATGGCATCGGCCTGCTCCAGCGCCGTGACGTCGCGCGACAGCAGCAGCGTGCGGCCATCGCCGTAAGGGTGCAGGTGCACGGAAATGCGCACGGGCCGCGACGGCGTGCTGAACCGACCTTCCAGCACCACATCGCTGCCAAAGTCCTGCTCGGCCAGATAGGCCGTGAAGTCAGGGTCTCTCACCAGGTTGCCGATCGACTGCATCACGTCGCGCTGCGCATCGAAGCCGAACTGGTTGGCCGCCATCTGGTTGCACCACTCGATGCGGCACTGCGCGTCCAGCAGCACGACGCCATTGGGCGTGGCCTGCAGGGCAGCCAGAATTTCCTGCAACCGGTCCTGGCTTTCGCGGATCTGGGATTCCTGACGCCGCAGCAGGCGCCGCGCGCGGTCGGCGGCCTCGCCCCAGATGCCGCGCATCACCGGCACATCGGCCAGATCGCCGTTGCGCAGCCAGCGCAGCACCCGCACCCCGCGCAGCAGATCCCACACAAACCAGGCCCAGGCGGCCAACGCCGCCCCCAGGGCAGCTCCCCAGGGCCCCCCTTGCCACAAACCCAGACCACCCCCCGCAAATTGCCAAAGCAGGAAATACGTAATACGCCACAGCATGCGGTCAGCAAAGCCTTCCAAGAAACCCGGGGCGGCTCGCGCGCCCCATCCATACATTCAGGCCAGGAATGGGCACGCCAGACGACGCACCGGGCGCAGCGCGCGACCCACTGGTCTTGCGCGCGCCGCACGGTGCCTGCTGCCGCGCCCGCTCCTGATCGCCGTCAGGCCTGCAGTTGCACCTGCGGTTGTGCGGTCAGCCGGTAGCCAGCGCCGCGCACCGTCTCCACCATGACGGAAGCCGCCCCCAGCGCCTCGCGCAGACGCTTCACGTGCACATCCACGGTGCGCTCCTCGATGAACACGTGGTCGCCCCACACCTTGTCCAGAAGCTGCGAGCGGCTGTGCACCCGCTCCGCGTGCTTCATCAGAAAGTGCAGCAGCTTGAACTCGGTCGGGCCCACCTTGAGCGGCTGGCCCTGGAAAGACACCCGGTATGTCGCCGCGTCCAGCACCAGGTCGGCGATGGTGACGCTGTCGCTCACCTGCTCGGGCGCACGGCGGCGCAGCACGGCGCGGATGCGCGCGAGCAGCTCCTGCGTGGAGAACGGCTTGGTGATGTAGTCGTCCGCACCCGCGTCCAGCCCGGCGATCTTGTCGGGCTCGTCGCCACGCGCGGTGAGCATGAGGATGGGGATGGGCTTGGTGCGGCTGTCGGCGCGCCACTTGCGGGCGAGCGACAGGCCGCTTTGCCCGGGCAGCATCCAGTCGAGCAGGATGACGTCCGGCAGCACGGCGTCGAGTTCGCGCTGGGCGGAGTCGCCGTCTTCCGCCCAGAAGGGCTGGAAGCCGTTGTGCCGCAGGTTCACGGCAATCAGCTCGGCAATCGCCGGTTCATCCTCGACGATGAGGACGCGTGGGAGCTTTCTCATAGGTTTGCCAAAGCCCTTTCTGCTTACAGCACGGCCGACTCGATCTCGTCGAGGGCAGTGTGGCGCACATCCTTGCCCTTGACCAGATAGATGATCAGCTCGGCCACGTTCTTGGAATGGTCTCCGATGCGCTCGATCGCCTTGGCGAGGAACAGCAGGTCCAGGCTGGGCGAGATGGTGCGGGGGTCTTCCATCATGTAGGTGATGAGCTTGCGCACGAAGCCGTCGAACTCCTTGTCGATCAGGTCGTCCTCCTTGAGGATGGCCACGGCCGCCTTGACGTCCAGGCGCGCAAACGCGTCCAGCGTCTTGCGCAGCAGGCCCGAGGCCAGCTCGGCCGCCGTGCGCAGATCGCTCGAAGGCAGCGAGCGCGGCGCGCCGCTCTCGATGATGGAGCGCACCATGCGGGCCATCTTGTTCGCTTCGTCGCCCATGCGCTCCAGGTTGGCCGTGGCCTTGGAGAAAGCCAGCAGCAGGCGCAGGTCACGCGCCGTGGGCTGGCGGCGGGCAATGATGGAAGACAGTTCCTGGTCGATCTCGACCTCCATCGCGTTCACGCGGGTTTCGATGGAAGCCACCGTGTCCGCCGCCTCCAGGCTGAACTGGGACAGGGCGTAGACCGCCTGGCGGATCTGCGATTCCACGAGGCCGCCCATCTCCATGACGCGGGCGGAGACGCTGTTGAGTTCACTGTCGAACTGCGAGGAAAGATGTTTGTCTGGCATTTGGCGTACAACCTCACGGTTATGAATCAAATTTGGCCCCAGCGCTTATCCATAAAGCGCAAGCAGCTATCAACAATGTAGCAAAGCCTTAGCCGAAGCGGCCGGTGATGTAGTCCTCGGTTTCTTTGCGCTCGGGCTTGAAGAAGATCTGCTCGGTGGCGCCAAACTCGATCATCTCGCCCAGGTACATGTAGGCCGTGTAGTCGCTGCAGCGCGCGGCCTGCTGCATGTTGTGCGTCACGATCGCGATCGTGTAGTCGTGCTTGAGCTCATCGATCAGCTCTTCGATCTTGGCGGTGGACAGCGGGTCCAGCGCCGATGTGGGCTCGTCCAGCAGCAGCACCGAGGGCTTCACGGCCACGCTGCGCGCAATGCACAGACGCTGCTGCTGGCCGCCGGACAGCGACAGCCCGCTCTGGTGCAGCTTGTCCTTCACTTCGGTCCAGAGCGCCGCCTTGGACAGCGCCCATTCCACACGGTCGTCCATCTCGCTCTTGGAGAGCGTCTCATACAGCTTCACGCCAAAGGCAATGTTGTCGTAGATGGACATGGGAAACGGCGTGGGCTTCTGGAACACCATGCCGATGCGGGCGCGCAGCAGGTTGATGTCCTGCTTGGGGTCCAGGATGTCCTGGCCGTAGAAGTTGATGGAGCCTTCGGCGCGCTGGCCGGGGTACAGGCTGTACATGCGGTTGAGCGTGCGCAGCAGCGTGGACTTGCCGCAGCCCGAGGGGCCGATGAAGGCGGTGACCTTGTGCTCTGCGATGTTCAGACTCACATTGCGCAGGCCCTGGAACTTGCCGTAGAAGAAGCTCAGATTGCGCAGCTCCAGCGCGTTCTTGACGGCGGGTGCTGCGGCGGTGGCGGTGGCGTTCATTGTCAGATCCTGGGATTGGAGACGTTGTTCGTATCGGGAAGACGGGGGTGTGGATGCGTCAGCTGCGGCTCTTCTCGCGCAGGAACACACGGGCCACGATGTTGAGCACCAGCACCGACAGCGTGATCAGCAAGGCGCCACCCCAGGCCAGACGGACCCAGTTTTCATATGGGCTGAGCGCGAACTGGAAGATCACCACAGGCAGGTTGGCCATGGGGGCGTTCATGTTGGTGCTGAAGAACTGGTTGTTCAGCGCCGTGAACAGCAGTGGAGCGGTCTCGCCGCTGATGCGGGCCACCGCCAGCAGCAGGCCGGTCATCACGCCGCTGCGGGCGGCGCGCAGGGTGACCATGGTGGACACCTTCCAGCGCGGCGCGCCCAGCGCAAAAGCGGCTTCGCGCAGGCTGCCCGGCACCAGGCGCAGCATGTTCTCCGTGGTGCGCACGACCACGGGCACGGCGATGAGCGAGAGCGCCAGGCTGCCCGCCCAGCCGGAGAAATTACCCACTGTGGCCACCGCAATCGCATACACGAACAGACCCAGCACGATGGAGGGGGCCGACAGCATGATGTCGGTCACGAAACGGGTGAGCTCGGCAATCTTGCTTTGCTCGCTGTATTCGGCCAGGTAGACACCCGCCAGCACGCCGATGGGTGTGGAGACCAGCACCGTGAAGCCCACCATCATCAGGCTGCCGACGATGGCGTTGGCAAGCCCTCCCCCTTCCGAGCCCGGCGCCGGGGTGGACTGGGTGAACATGTTCCAGTCGAGCGCGGCAAAGCCATTGGCCAGCAGCACGCTCAGGATCCAGAGCAGCACGGCCAGGCCCAGCACCATCGCGCCCAGCGACAGCGTGAGGCCCACGGCGTTGGAGCGCTGCCGCTTTTTGTAGAGTTGTTGATTGAATTCCATGGTGGCTACGTCTCTTGAACGGTTTCGCTGGGGGCGGGGTCGATCGCGGTTGCGGCCTGCACCGTTACAGGCCCTTGGCCTTCTCGGCGCGCAGCATCATGATCTTGGCCGCCGACAGCACCACAAAAGTGATCACGAACAGCAGGAAGCCCAGCGCGAACAGTGTGGAGAGATGGAAATCCGCGGCTTCGCCAAACTCGTTGGCCAGGGTCGAAGCGATGGAGGTACCTGGCGAGAACAGCGATGTGGGCATGCGGTTGGCATTGCCGATCACGAAGGTGACGGCCATGGTCTCGCCCAGCGCGCGACCCAGGCCCAGCATGATCCCGCCGATCACGCCCTTTTGCGTGTAGGGCAGCACCACGCGGCGAACCACTTCCCAGGTCGTGCAGCCCAGGCCATAGGCCGATTCGCGCAGGATGGGGGGCACGATCTCGAACACGTCGCGCATCACCGCTGCCACGAAGGGCAGCACCATGAACGCCAGCACAATGCCGGCGGCCAGAATGCCGAAGCCGTTGGTGCTGCCGCCGAACAGAAAGCCCACCAGCGGCATGGAGCCCAGCAGCTTTTGCACCGGCATCTGGAAATAGTCGGCAAACAGGGGCGCAAACACGAACAGGCCGAACATGCCGTAGATGATGGACGGCACGGCCGCCAGCAACTCGACGGCGGTGCCCAGCGGGCGGCGCAGCCAGACCGGGCAGGTCTCCGTCAGGAAAAGCGCAATGCCAAACGCGAGCGGCACCGCAATCAGCAGCGCGATGCCAGCACTGGCCAGGGTGCCGACGATGGCGATCGCCGCACCGAATTCTTCATTGATGATGTCCCATTCCACGCGCCAGATGAACTGCGCCCCGAACTTGTGGAACGTGGGCCACGCGTAGACGAACAGCGAAACGATGATGCCCAGCAGCGCAGCCAGCACCAGCAGGGACAGGCTTTGCGTCAGCCGATGGAAAAAAATGTCCTGAAGCCGTTGCCGCCGAGCAATCGACACCATGGACTTGGTGGGTGCATCCGCCAGCTTGGCAGGTGCGGTTTGTGAACTCATGGTGGTTCCCACGCTCATGTTGACTCCCAACTGGCTTCTGGAGACTCCACAAACCAGCGCCCATCGGCCAGCCAGGCCGACCCATGGGCGCTATTTTGGAGCAGACTGCTTACTTCTTGATTTGCGACCACACCTTGGAGCGGATTTCGGCGGTCAGGCTGTCAGGCAGCGGCACATAATCCAGGTCTGCAGCCATGCCCTTGCCGTTCTTAAAAGCCCAGTCAAAGAACTTCAGCACTTCGGCCGACTGGGCCTTGTCTGCAGGGTCCTTGTACATCAGGATGAACGACGCCGTGCTCACGGGCCAGCTGTCGGCACCCTTGGCATTGACCATGGAGATGCCCATGCCGGGAACGCTGAACCAGTCGGCGCCGGCAGCGGCCGCCGCAAACGTCTTGTCGTCCGGGCTCACATACTTGCCATCGGCGTTCTGCAGCTGCAGGAAGTTCATGTTGTTCTTCTTGACGTACGCGTATTCCACGTAGCCCACCGCGCCCTTCACACGGGTCACGTTGGCGGCCACGCCTTCATTGCCCTTGCCGCCCACCGAGGAGGCGGCGGGCCACTTCACGGCAGCGCCCTTGCCCACCGTGTCCGCCCACTCCTTGCTCACGGCCGACAGGTAGTCGGTCCAGTTGAAGGTGGTGCCCGAGCCGTCGGCGCGGTGCACCACCGTGATGGCCTGGTCGGGCAGGTTCTTGCCGGGATTCAGGGCTGCCAGCTTGGCGTCGTTCCACTTGCTGATCTTGCCCAGGAACATCTCTGCCAGCACCGGGCCGGTCACACGCAGTTCGCCGGGCTTGAAGCCGTCCAGATTGATCACAGGCACGGTGCCGCCAATGATGGCGGGGAACTGCACCATGCCATCCTTGTCCAGATCGGCGCCGGAGACGGGGGCGTCGGTGGCGCCAAAGACCACGGTCTTGGCACGGATCTGGCGGATGCCGCCGGACGAGCCGATCGACTGGTAGTTCAGGCCGGTGCCGGTTTCCTTCTTGTAGGCCTCAGCCCACTTGGCGTACATGGGGAACGGGAATGTAGCCCCAGCGCCAGTGATGTCAGCCGCAAAGGCGGCGCTACCTACAGCCACGCTGGCCAGCGCTACCGCGACGGATTTGAGAAATGTGCGTTTCATTCGATACCTTCTTGGCTAGGGTTGACAGGAACAGGTGGGACTTTAGGGCGGCAAGATGACAGTTCGGTGACAAAACCTCCCCATCCACCCCTTCTGCCGAAACATTTCAACGGGATTGCGATGTCACAAAACCGTCATCGCGCACAGAGAAACTGCCCGAGTGCTCCCCCGCCCGGGCCCTTGCGCCCAGAAGTGCCGCAGCGGCGTCACGGCGCCGCGCTCGCGGTACGATGCCGGGGCAAGCAGCTTCAATAATTCCATGCAGAACGGCACACGACTCGCCGCGGTCGATCTCGGCTCCAACAGTTTCCGCCTTGAAATCGGGCGTTATGAGTTTGGCCACATCCAGCGGGTGGAGTACCTGAAGGAAACCGTGCGCCAGGGAAATGGCCTGGACGAGAACCGCAACCTGACCCGCGAAGCCATGGAGCGAGGGTGGGCGTGCCTTGCGCGCTTCGGCGAGCGCCTGGCCGGATTTCCGCCCAGCCAGGTGCGGGCCGTCGCAACGCAGACGCTGCGCGAGGCGCGCAACCGGGACGAGTTTCTGGCCCGGGGCCGCGATGTGCTGGGCTACCCCATCGACGTGGTGTCCGGCCCGGAGGAAGCGCGGCTGATCTACCAGGGTGTGGCACGGCTGCTGCCGCAGTCCGACGAGCGCCGCCTGGTGGTCGACATCGGCGGACGGTCGACCGAACTCATCCTCGGCCAGCAGTTCACCCCCCACGCGGTGGCCTCGTTCCGCGTGGGCAGCGTCGCCTGGTCGCAGCGCTACTTTGCCCGGGGTGAATTCACGCCACAGGCCTTTCTGGCCGCCGAGATCGCCGCGAAGGCGGTACTGGACGAAGCCCTCGCAACGTTTCGCCCCGACACCTGGGACGTGGCCTACGGCTCCTCCGGAACTGCGGGCGCCGTCGGCGACGTGCTCGCGGCAGCCGGTGGGGCGGAGGGTGTGATCACCCTCGATGGGCTGCACTGGCTGCAAGACAGGTTGTTGCGTGCGCAGTCCGCCGATCGCGTGCGCATGGATGGCCTCAAGGATGAGCGCAGAGCCGTCATCGGCGGAGGCATCAGCGTGCTTCGGGCCGTGTTTGACTTGCTGGAAATCCGGCAGATGCAGGTGGCCCAGGGCGCGCTGCGCCAGGGCGCGCTGTATGACCTGCTGGACCGGGAGCAGCCGGGCACCGACCTGCGCACCAGCACTGTCAACGGCCTGATGCACCGGTTTGGCGTGGACATGGAGCACGCAGAGCGTGTGGCCCGCACGGCTTGCGCCCTGTTCGAGCAGGCAGCGCCGGCGGGGAGCGAACGTGCATCGCGCAAGCTCGAGTGGGCGGCGCGCCTTCATGAAATCGGCTGCATCGTTTCGCACGGCGACCACCACCGGCATGGCGCCTACATTCTGGACAACACCGATGCCGCCGGTTTCGCGCTGCCCGAGTTGCACCGGCTCGGCCAATTGGTGCAAGGCCAGCGCGGAAAGGTCCGCAAGCTGGATGTGGACTTCGACGACCCGGTGTTTGTCCTGCAACTTCTGAGTCTGCGGCTTGCCGTGGCGCTGTGCCACGCACGGCGCGCCCCCGATACGCGCGGCCTGACGCTGCGGCGCGACGCGCAGCGTTTTCACCTGGCCACCCGTGCGGGCTGGAGCGCCGCCTATCCGCAGTCAGCGCACCTTGTGCGCGAAGAAATGGGCGCCTGGCAAAAGACACCATGGGAGCTGGTGGCAGAGCTGTCTTGAGCAGCCTTGATAAACGGTATAAACTGTTTATACCGTTTACTCATCTGCAGTCATGTCAAGCGCCACCCCCTCCCCCACCGTGCTCTCTCCAACCCCCGCCGCCCCCGCTCCGGGGCGAACGGCAAAGGCCGCCAAATCCACCAAAGCCACCAAAAACGCCGCCCCCGTGACCGCACCGGCCACCGTGCCGGCGCCCAGCCAGCCTGTACCCAGCAAGTCCGCCGCAACCAAAGCGACCGCCAAGAAGTCTGCCAAGCCCCGAAGCGCTGCACCGTCCCCAGCGGCGCCCAAGGAATCAAAGGCCAAAAAGCCCAAGCTCGTGCGCGACAGCTTCACCATCCCGAAGGACGAGTACGCCGTCATCGACACCCTCAAGGACCGCGCCACCGCACTCGCGCACCCCGTCAAGAAGAGTGAAATCCTGCGGGCCGGACTGAAAGCGCTCGCAGGTCTGTCCGACAGCGCTCTGCGCAGCGCTCTGCAGGCGGTTCCCTCCATCAAGACGGGGCGCCCCAAGGCCGATGCATCCGCTCCCGCTCCCGCCTCAGCCACCGCAACCAGGACGAAAGCCAAGCCGGCAAAAAAGTGAGGGGGTACCCCCCGGCCCCTTGCGCCGCAGCGAAGGGGCCGGCGTCAAAGCAGCTCTGGAGACTGCACGGTCAGCAGCACCGTCTGGCTCTGGTCCATGCGCTGGCGCTGGCGCAGCCACCACACCGCGCCTTTGCGCACGGAACATTCGGCAGCCTGCATGCCCAGCAAAAGCGAAATCGTCTGGCCCAGCACGGGCTGGTGCCCCACAATCAGCACCGTTCCTCGGGCGCGCGGCCACTGGGCCAGCTCCAGCAGGTCCTGCGGCGTGGCGCCAGGCAGCAGTTCCGCGCGCATCTTGAACTTGCGGCCCAGGGCGCTGGCCGTCTGCTCGGTGCGTCGGGCCGGGCTGGCCAGCACGCGCAGGCCCTCTGGCAGTTGCCGATCAAGCCAGGCGGCCATGCGGGAAGCCTGCTTTTCTCCGCGTGCCGTCAAGGCCCTCGAAAGGTCATCCGACCCCACAGGCCCCTCCTCGGCCTCCGCATGCCGCCAGAGGATGAGATCCATCATGCGGCTCCTGCAACCACAGGGGCGACGGAAGGGCGCACTCGGGGTCCGTAGCGCACCATCAGCGCCGCCTGTGCGCCCAAGCCATCGCCGGGACGCGGTGCCCTGTCATAGGTGCCCTGGGCATTGAGCGTCCATGCGTCACGGTCATCGAACAGGTAGGCGACCAGGCACTCGTCCACGATCTGCTGGCGCAGCGCAGGGTCAGTCACCGGCCAGGCCAGTTCCACGCGCCGCATCATGTTGCGGTTCATCCAGTCTGCACTCGAGAGATACAGGTCCTCTTGATCTCCGCACCGGAAGTAGAAGACACGGGTGTGCTCCAGAAACCTGCCGATCACCGACCGCACGCGGATGTTGTCGGTCACCCCCGGAACCTGAGCGGCCAGCATGCATGCGCCCCGCACGATGAGATCGATGCGCGCGCCCCGCTGCCCCGCAAGGATCAGGGCGCGCATCAGCCCTTCGTCCGTGAGCGCGTTCATCTTCGCCACGATGCGCGCGTCCTCGCCGCGGCTTGCCGCCAGCCCTACCTGTTCAATCTTCTCGAGCATGCGCCGGTGCAGATGGAACGGCGCCAGCATGAGCTTGCGCAGCTTGGGGGGCCGGTTCTGGCTGGCCAGGTGGTTGAAAACCCCGTCCATGTCGGCCGTGGTGTCTTCGTCGGCCGTCAGGTAGCTCAGATCGGTATACAGGCGCGCGGTGCGCACGTTGTAGTTGCCGGTGGAAAGATGACCGTAGCGCCGCAGGCTCCGTCCTTCGCGGCGGGTGACCAGGAGCATCTTGGCGTGCGTCTTCAAGCCCACCACGCCATACACCACCTGCGCGCCGATGGATTCCAGCGCCTCGGCCCAGTTGATGTTGGCCTCTTCGTCAAAACGCGCCTTCAGCTCCACCACGGCCATGACCTCCTTGCCACGCCGCACGGCTTCCGTCAGCAGGTTCATGAGCTCGGAATCCGCTCCGGTGCGGTAGATCGTCTGCTTGATCACGAGAACCTGCGGGTCGTTCACGGCCTCGCGCAGAAACGCCAGCACGCCGTCAAAGCTCTCGAAGGGCTGGTGGATGAGCACATCCCGGTGGCGCAGCTGCTCCATGATCGACACGTCCTGCCGCAGCTGGCGCGGCCACGTGGCGCTCCACGGCGGGAACAGCAGCGAAGGATCGTCCACCAGGTCCACCAGCTGGTTCAGGCGCACCAGGTTCACCGGGCCATGCACACGGTAGAGCGCCGCAGAAGGAAGGGCGAACTGCTCCAGCAGGAACTGTGCGAGAAATGGAGAGCAGCCCGCCGACACTTCGAGCCGGACCGCCTGCCCGTAGTGGCGCTGCTGCAGGCCCTGGCGCAAGGCGGTGCGCAGGTTGCGCACATCCTCCTCGTCCAGGGCCATGTCGGAATGCCTCGTGACGCGAAACTGCGAGAACTCCGTCACCTCACGGCCGGGGAAGAGATCGGCAAGGTGCGCGCGGATGATGCTCGACAGACTGACAAACAGCGATTCGTGCGGCGCCACCTTCACCGGCATGCGCACCAGGCGGGGCAAGGCCCGGGGCACCTTCACGATGGCAATTTCATTTTCGCGTCCGAAAGCGTCATGCCCCTTGAGGCGAACGATGAAATTCAACGACTTGTTCGCAACCTGCGGAAACGGATGCGCCGGGTCCAGCCCCACCGGAATCAGCAGTGGCCGCACTTCCGCAACAAAGTAGTCGTGCACCCAGCGCTTCTGCGCTCCGGATCGGTCTCCGTGGGACACGATGCGGATGCCGTGTTGCGCAAAGGCCGGCACCAGCGCCTCGTTGTACAGGGCATATTGCCGTTCCACCAGGTCGTGCACCTTGTCGGCCAGCGCTTCAAAGGAAGCGGTGGTGTATGTCCCCTTCGTCTCTCCGCGCTTGGCTGCCGTGATGTGGGCCTCTGCCCGCACCTCAAAGAACTCATCCAGGTTGGAGGAAACAATGCACAGGAAGCGCAGACGTTCCAGCAGCGGAATGTCGGTGCGCGCCGCCCAATCGAACACACGCTGGTTGAACGCCAGGATGCTGTGATCGCGGTCCAGAAACATGTGTGGCGGCGGCGCCACCCAGGCCGAAGTCGCCACACTGTCGACCGAAGGGCCGTCGGAATCGGTCAGCGCGACCGGTTCGGTGGCATTGCGCTGAGTTTCGGCTGCATCATGAGGAGGCGAAGGCAACATGGTTTCGCTG
Source organism: Paracidovorax sp. MALMAid1276 (assembly GCF_049198005.1). Taxonomy (NCBI): domain Bacteria; kingdom Pseudomonadati; phylum Pseudomonadota; class Betaproteobacteria; order Burkholderiales; family Comamonadaceae; genus Paracidovorax; species Paracidovorax sp. MALMAid1276. The sequence continues at coordinate 26,494 of NZ_JBMIRS010000203.1, forward strand.
GCGCGGCAAGTGCGGAATAGACCAGTATTTAACGCCCAGATGACAATGATGTGACAGATTTTGTGACAGTCATGGGGTGCGCGCTGGCGCCCCGCGCGGGGACCAGATGGGACTGGAACTGAGCCGCAGCCTGCGTCCAGGTGAAATCCAGCGCGCGGCTGCGCGCTGCGGCCCGGGGAATCGCGAGGGCCTCCTTGGCGGCCGTCAGCAGGTTGTCATGCAGCACACCGCCCTGCGGCTGCGCCCCGGCACGGGCTCCCAGCACCTCGGTCGGCCCTTCCACAGGGAATGCCGCCACCGGTGTGCCGCACGCCATGGCTTCCAGCATCACGAGCCCAAAGGTCTCCGAACGGCTGGGGAACACGAAGACATCTGCCGCGGCATAGACCTGCGCGAGCGAGTTGCGATCGAGGATGCCCAGCCAACGCACCTGGGGGTACCTGGCGCGCAGCCGTGCCTCCAGCGGCCCCACGCCACAGACCACCTTCGTGCCAGGCAGGTCCAACTGCAGGAAGGCTTCAATGTTCTTTTCGTAGGACACGCGCCCCACGTACAGCGAAACAGGGTGTGCCAGCGCTCCGGTGAGCGGGCTGGGGCACACCTCGCCCTGAAACGGGAAAGCGTGGGTGTCCACGCCGTGGGTCCATTGCCGCAAGTTGGAAAAGCCGCGCTTCTGCAGCATCTGCAGCACGCCCAGCGTGGGCACCATGACCCCGGCGGATGGGCGATGGAAATGTCGGAACAGTGCGTAGCCCCAGTTCAGCGGCACCCGCAACGCGGCGTGCAGGATCTCGGGAAATCGCGTGTGAAAGGCGGTGGTGAACGCGAGCCGGTGTTGCACGCAATAGCCGCGTGCGGCCCAACCCAGCGGACCTTCGGTGGCGATGTGAATGGCATCGGGCCGAAGATCGTTCAGCACGCTGGCAACCTGTTTTGCGGGGCGCACCGCCAGGTCGATGCCGGCGTAGCCCGGGCACGGCCGCGTTCGAAACTGGCCGGGGTGGACCACATGAACCTCGTGGCCCGACAACTCCAGCTGACCTACCAGTTCGATCAAGGTGGTGACCACGCCATTCACCTGCGGCGCCCATGCGTCCGTGATCAGCGCAATCCTCATGCGACCGCCTCGGTGGCATTGCGGGCTTTCCTTTCCATGCCGGGCGCTGTCCACTGCACCAGCTCCAGCCTCCCGTCCAGATGCTCCACCAGCGCGGTATGGCTTTCCACCCAATCACCGTCGTTGCAATACAGGACGCCGCCTATGTCGCGCATCTCGGCACGGTGGATGTGTCCGCACACCACGCCGTCGTGCCCCCGGCGACGCGCCTCAGTGGCCACGGCCACCTCGAAGTCGGTCACATAGTTCAGCGCCGACTTCACCTTGCCCTTGAGGTAGGCCGACAGGGACCAGTACGGCAACCCCATGCGCGCCCGCAAGGTGTTGAGGTGGCGGTTCAGCTTGAGCGTGAATTCGTACAGGTTGTCGCCCAGGTAAGCCAGCCATTTGGCGCACTGGATCACGCCGTCGAAATGGTCGCCGTGCGTGACCCACAGGGTTCGACCGTCTGCGGTGGTGTGCACGGCGTCGGACACCACATCGATGCCGCCGAACGAGTGCCCTACAAAAGCGCGCGCGAATTCGTCATGGTTGCCGGGCACAAAGACCACCCGGCAGCCCTTGCGGGCGCGGCGCAGCAGTTTTTGCACCACATCGTTGTGCGCCTGCGGCCAGAACCACCTGCGGCGCAGCTGCCATCCGTCCACGATGTCGCCGACCAGGTACAGATGTTCGCTGGGGTGGTGCTTGAGAAAGTCCAGCAGCGCAAGCGCCTGGCACCCCGGGGTTCCCAGGTGCAGATCGGATATGAACACCGCGCGATACCGGTGCGCGCCTGCCTCCGAAAGATGCGCGTCGGTCGCTGCGTCCTCGGGCACGCCCAGGTCACCCATCCAGGGGCCGAAAGCGTCGAAGGCGGCACGCATCAGGCCCCCAGGAAGTGCTTGCGGTAGCGCGGATGCAGGTCGGAAAGCCGCATGAGCATGGGCAGGTCCGCCGTGTTGAAGTCAGGATCCCAGGCCGGTGCGCCCAGCACGCGCGCGCCTAGCCGCAAATAGCCCTTGATGAGCGCGGGCGGCTCCACCGTGATCGAACCATCCAGCTGGTCCACCGGCAGCGGCAGTCGGGGCAGCACATGGTAGTCAATGGGGGCCAAGTGGGTCTTGCGCACCTGTTGCCAGATGCTGGCTGCGGCGTCGCCGCTGACCACGCCGTTGTGGAGCATCGGGATGCTTGCGCAGCCGATCATGGTGTCGAGCTGATTGCGCACCATGAAGTCTGCCAGCGCGCTCCACAGCGCCATGATCACGCCGCCGTGGCGGTGGTCCGGGTGCACGCAGCTGCGGCCCAGCTCCACCATGCGGGCGCGCAGGCTGCGCAGCCTTGTGAGGTCAAACTCGGTGTCGCTGTAGGTGCCGCCCACACGCCTTGCCTGCGCCGGCGTGAGCACTCGGTAAGTCCCAATGACTTGCTGGCTCACGGCATCGCGCACCAGCAGGTGCTCGCAGTAGTCGTCGAACAGGTCCACGTCGTGGCGCGCAATGGGGGTCGTCAATCGAGCGCCCATTTCGGCCGCGAACACTTCGAATCTGAGGCGCTGCGCCTGGCGCACTTCGTCCAGGTGCCGGGCCCACGTGACCTCGATGGCGCCGCGCTCTGGCACAGGCCTTGCAACTCCGCCCCCCAAGCCTGGACGATGCAGCGCGGGGCCGGCGGGCGAATCAGAAGACCGGATCGGTGTCAGGCGGGGCAGCTCGTTCATGGTGAGACATCTCCTGGTGGAGGGCCGACGGAAACCTCAGCCCCTGCGCCGCAGTGTGGGCGCAGGTGGTGACGGGCGCGTGTCCGAGCCATGTCAAAACGATGACGGGGACGCCCCCTGCATCCGGCGCCGCCCGGGTGCTGGCAGCGGCTTCATAATCGACACAGGAATTCACCGTGGCCTCTCTCGTCTCAACCCTCGCACAACGGCCCACCATGGCTTCTATGGTGGTTTTTGTGCTGGCTGCCGCTTGCGCGGGCACGCTGGTATGGACTCTGGAGCGCCAGGACCGCACCCAGCAGCGTACGCAGGTGGCCGACATGGCGGGTGACCACGCGCAGGCCCTGCAGCGCGCGATCGGCTTGGCGTTGTCTGCCAACAACGCCCTGGTGGCTCTGGTCCGCCAGGGTCAGGGCACTGTGGCGCAGTTTGAGGACATCGGCACGCAGATGCTGCCCTTCTACCCGGGGATAGCCGCTTTGGGACTTTCGCCGGGCGGCGTGGTGCGGCAGGTGGTGCCACTCAAGGGAAACGAAAACCTCATCGGGTTTGACCAGCTCAATGACCCCCGCCAGGGCGCCGAAGCCAAGCGTGCGCGCGAGTCGGGCCAGCTCACGCTGGCGGGCCCGCTGGAGCTGGTGCAAGGCGGGCTGGGGGTGGTGGGCCGTCAGCCGGTGTACCTGGACGATGCCCAGGGCGCGCGGCGTTTCTGGGGCTTTACCTACGTCACCATCCGCCTGCCCGAGGTGCTCGCGGCCGCGCGGCTGCCCCAGCTGGTGGAGCGGGGCATGCGCTACCGGCTGTGGCGCGTGCGGCCCGACAACGGACAGGAGCAGACCATCGCCGCATCGGCGCCTGCGCCGGGTGCGGATGCCGTGGGCCGCTCCCTCACCCTGCCCAATGGCGAATGGATGCTGAGCCTCGCGCCGGCACGCGGATGGGGCGATGGGCAGGTGCTGGCCCAGCGCATCGTGGTGGGCCTGCTGTTTTCGCTGCTGATGGCGTACCTGGCCCGGCTGCTCGCGGCCCTCAAGGCGCACGAGCGCGGGCTGGCCCAGCAGGTCGCCTTGCGCACGTCGGTGATCGAGTCGACCCAGCAGCAGCTGCGCGCCACCATCGATGCCATCCCGGATCCGCTGTTCGAGATGGACGAAGAGGGTGTGTTTCACAGCGCCCACAGCCAGCGTGCCGAACTGCTGGTGGCCCCGGCCGCCCAGTTGGTCGGCCGCAACGTGGCCAGCGTACTGCCCCAGGCTGCAGCCCAGACCGTGATGGGCGCGCTGGCCGAAGCCCAGGCGCAGGGCTGGTCCGCCGGCCGCCAGTTCATGCTGGAACTCCCGCTTGCGGGCGCCACCTGGTTTGAGCTGTCGGCCGCACGCAAACCCGCTGCTGCCGGCGAGAAGCCGCGTTACATCCTGCTGTCGCGCGACATCACGCAGCAGCGCCAGGCGCAGGACCGCATTCAGCGCCTCGCGCATTTCGACCCGCTCACCGGCCTGCCCAACCGTGCCTTGCTGGCGGAACGCACCCAGCACCGCATCGCGGAAGAACAGGTACGCGGCGGCAGCCTGGCCATGCTGTTCGTCGACCTGGACCACTTCAAGAACGTGAATGACTCCCTGGGCCACCGCATTGGAGACATCCTGCTGGTGGCCGTGGCGCGGCGGCTCGAAGCCCTGGTGCGCGCGCAGGACACCGTGGCGCGCCTGGGCGGCGACGAATTCATGCTGCTGATGCCCGCCACCACGGCGGCCCAGGCGGCGGAGGTGGCCAACCAGCTGCTGGCTGCGGTGTCTCAGCCCTTCCAAGTCGACCCCCATGAGCTGACCACCACGCTCTCCGTGGGCATTGCGATGTATCCGGCGGACGGCGATACCTTTGACACGCTTTACCAGCGCGCCGATGCCGCCATGTACCGTGCCAAGCAGGGCGGCCGCAACCGGCTGGGCTTCTTCACGGCCGACCTGGAGGCGCGCACTGCGCGCATGCTCCAGATCGAGAACGCACTGCGCCGTGGCCTGGAACGCAACCAGTTCCAGCTGTACTACCAGCCGCAGGTGGCCCTGGCGAGCCGCCAGGTGGTGGGTGCCGAGGCCCTGCTGCGCTGGCACCACCCCGACCTGGGCGATGTGTCGCCGGCCGAGTTCATCCCCGTGGCGGAGAGCACCGGCATGATCGTGGCGATTGGCGAATGGGTCCTGCACACGGCCGTGCAGGACGCAAAGCGCTGGCTCGACCTGCAATTGCCGCTGCGGGCGGTGTCGGTCAACCTTTCGGCCGTGCAGTTTCGGCACCCCCAGTTGCCGGACATGGTGACGCGGTGCCTGCAACAGGCCGGCTTGCCGGCCCGGCGGCTGGAGCTGGAGCTGACCGAAGGCGCTGCCGTGGACGACCCCGTGGCCGCGCTGGCAATGATGGACCAGCTGCACGACCGGGGCGTGCGGCTTTCCATGGACGACTTTGGCACGGGCTATTCGTCGCTGAGCTATCTCAAGCGATTCCAGATCTACAAGCTCAAGATCGACCAGTCCTTCGTGCGCGACCTGGACGACGATGCCAATGACCGTGCCATCGTGAGCGCCATCATCCGCATGGCGCAGGCGCTGGGCATGCAGACGACCGCCGAGGGCGTTGAAACCGACGGGCAGCTGGAATTCCTGCGCCGGCAGGGATGCGATGAGGGCCAGGGCTATCTCTTCGGGCGCCCCTTGCCTGCGGCGCAGTTCGAGGCGTACCTGCGCCAGCACGACAGCCTGCAGACCGGAACTTCCACCCAGGACCTTGCGGGATAGCCCTCAGGTCCGGCAAAAACGGCGCTGGTACAATTTGGTACAACTTGCGAGGCCTTCTGGCCATTTCTGGTCATTACCGGCTTTATCTCCCTGCAACGGTCTTCATGTCTGCGCTGTACGGCCCCGCGGAACTGCAGCGTCCGGCGGTTGCCACCGACACTCCCCTGCAACGCACCCTGCGTGAACAGCAAACATTGCTGGACAGCGCCGGTGTGGGTATCGTTTTCCTGCGCCAGCGCAGCGTGGTGCGGTGCAACCAGCGCTACGCTGAAATCTTTGGCTACGCCAGCGCGGACCACCTGGTCGGCCTGAACACCGAGACCTTCTACCCCGACCGCGACGCGTTCCGCGACCTGGGCCGCAGCGCCTACCCGGTGCTTGTGCAGGGCGAATCCTTCCGGGTCGAGCGGCAGCTGCGCCGACGCGACGGCAGCCTGTTCTGGGGCAGCCTCACGGGGCGGCTCATCAACCCCCAGGACACGGGGGATGGCTCGATCTGGATCGTGGACAACATCGACGACCACAAGCGCGCCCAGGCCGCACTGAACGCCGCAGTGCGCGAGAAACAACTGCTTTTCGACAGCGCGATGGTGGGCATCGTGTTCCTGCGCGACCGCCATCTGACCCGGTGCAACGGACATTTCGAGCAGATGCTGGGCTACGAGCCTGGCGAACTGATGGGCAGCTCATCGCGCCGCTGGTATGCCAGCGATGCCGCGTGGGACGAAGTGGGCCGGCGCTGCTACCCCTCCATGGCCACCGGCAACCCCTACGAAGGCGAGGTGGAGCTGTGCCGCAAGGACGGCACGCCCGTGATCTGCGAGGTGCGCAGCAAATCCATCGACGCCGCCGACCCCTCGCAGGGCTCCATCTGGATCACGATGGACATTACCGAGCGCAAGCAGGCCCAGGCGGCCCTGGCGCGGGCCCACGAAGACCTGGAGCAGCAGGTGCAGGACCGCACCCGAGAGCTGCGTGAAACCGTGGACAACCTGCACCGCGAGATCAGCGAGCGCAAGGCCGACCAAGAACGCATCTACTGGCTGGCGCACTACGACGCACTGACCGGCCTGCCCAACCGCTCGTTGCTGGCAGAGCGTGCGCAGCAGGCGATCCAGGTCGCGCAGGACAACAAGACACCGCTGGCCGTGATCTTCCTGGACCTGGACCACTTCAAGCACGTCAACGACTCTCTGGGCCACCGTGTGGGCGACTCCCTGCTGGTGCAGATCGCCCGGCGCCTGCGCGCGGTGGTGCGCGACAAGGACACCGTGGCACGCCTGGGCGGCGATGAATTCATCCTGCTGCTGCCCGGGGCCAATGCGCACGGCGCCGCGCGCGTGGCCGGCAAGCTGCAGGAGGCCTCGCGGCATCACTACCAGATCGACCACCACGAGCTGACCATGGCGCCCTCGATGGGAATTGCGCTGTATCCACAAGATGGCGCAGATTTCGACACGCTGACCCAGTCGGCCGACGTGGCGATGTACCGGGCCAAGCTCGATGGGCGCAACACGTTCCGCTTCTTCACACCCGAAATGCAGGCCCAGTCTGCGCGCGCCCTGCAGCTGGAAAACGCGCTGCGCCGCGCGCTGGAGCGCGACCAGTTCCACCTGCACTACCAGCCGCAGCTGAGCCTTTCCAACGGCGCCGTGCACAGCGTGGAGGCGCTGCTGCGCTGGCAGCACCCGCAACTGGGCGGCGTGTCGCCGGCAGAGTTCATTCCCATCGCCGAAAACAGCGGGCAGATTCTTCAGATTGGTGAATGGGTGCTGCGCACGGCACTGGCCCAGCTCAAGGCCTGGCGCAGCAGCGGGTTTCCGGGGCTGACCATGGCCGTCAACCTGTCGGCCATCCAGTTCCGCCAGCCGCAGCTGCCCGAGCTGGTCAGCCGCATGCTCGCCGAATTCGACCTGCCGCCCGATTCGCTGGAGCTGGAGCTGACCGAGGGCGTGGCCGTGGACGACCCGCACGCCGCCGTCGCCACCATGGACCAGCTGCACGCGCGCGGCGTGCGCATGTCGATGGACGACTTCGGCACCGGCTATTCATCGCTGAGCCAGCTCAAGCGCTTCCAGATCTTCAAGCTCAAGATCGACCAATCGTTTGTTCGCGACCTGAGTGACGACGGCAACGACCGCGCCATCGTCAGCGCGATCATCCGCATGGCGCAGGCGCTGGGCATGCGCACCACGGCCGAAGGCGTGGAGACCGAAGGGCAGCTGGCCTTCCTGCGCGAGCAGGGGTGCGACGAAGCCCAGGGTTTTCACCTCAGCACTCCGCTGCCGCCGGCCGACCTGGAAGTGTTCATGCGCCGGCACGTTGGCACGTCCAAGGCCGATTGCTATCAAATATAGAGCTGCAAGCGCTCATCAGCGCTAGGTTTCAAGGCAAAATCTCTTGAATCCCTTATGCATCAAGCGGTGGCCGCTATGTTTTTGGAAGCATAGGGCGCCCTGAGGGCCCTGCGGGGCGGTGTCAGTGCCCCAGGATCTTGGACAGAAAGTCCCGGCTGCGCTCGTTCTGCGGGTTGTGAAAGAACTCTTCGGGCGTGTTCTGCTCCACGATCTGGCCCTGGTCCATGAAGATGACCCGGTCGGCGACCGCCTTGGCAAAGCCCATTTCGTGCGTCACGCAGATCATGGTGATGCCCTGGTCGGCCAGCTCGATCATCACGTCCAGCACCTCCTTGATCATCTCCGGGTCGAGCGCGCTGGTGGGCTCGTCGAACAGCATGATCTTGGGCGTGAGGCACAACGCCCGCGCGATGGCGACGCGCTGCTGCTGGCCGCCCGACAGTTGCAGCGGGTATTTGCCTGCCTGCTCGGCGATGCGAACGCGCTCGAGCTGCTGCATCGCACGGGCCTCGGCCTCTTTCTTCGGCAGCTTGCCGACCCACATGGGGGACAGCGTGAGGTTCTCCAGCACGGTGAGGTGCGGGAACAGGTTGAACTGCTGGAACACCATGCCCACCTGCTTGCGGATGGCGTCGACGGCCTTCACGTCGTCCGACAGCTCCACGCCATCCACCACCAGGCGCCCTTCCTGGTGCTCTTCCAGGCGGTTGATGCAGCGGATCAGGGTGGATTTGCCAGAGCCGGACGGCCCGCAGACGACGATGCGCTCGCCCTTGGCCACCTGCAGATCGATGTCGCGCAGCACATGGAAGTGGTTGCCATACCACTTGTTGACTTTGTCGAAGGTGATGATGGGTTCAGACATGGCGGTGTGGGATGGTGGTGGCACTAGCGCTGGCGTCCCTTGTTGGCCTGCCGTTCTACCCACAGGCTGTAGCGCGACATCGAAAAGCAGAACGCGAAATAAATGAGCGCGATGAACAGGTAGCCCTCGATCTTGTAGGGCCGCCAGTCGGCGTCGGAGTTGAGCGCCAGGCCCAGCGAGCCGGTCAGCTCGTACAGGCTCACGATGGTGACCAGCGAGGTGTCCTTGAAGATGGCGATGAAGCTGTTCATGATGCCCGGCACCACAATGGCCAGCGCCTGGGGCAGCACGATCTTGCGCTGCGTTTGCCAGTACGACAGCCCCAGCGTGGCCGCCGCCTCGACCTGCCCCTTGGGAATGGCCTGCAGCCCACCGCGGATCACTTCGGCCAGGTACGCAGCCGCAAACAGCGTGATGCCCGCCAGCACCCGGATGAGCACGTCGATGGTGACGCCCTGCGGCATGAACAGCGGAAACATGAACGACGCCATGAACAGCACCGAGATCAGCGGCACCCCGCGCACCAGCTCCACGTAGACGGTGCACGCCGTGCGAATGGCCGGGAGCGCCGAGCGGCGGCCCAGCGCCACCAGCAGCGCCAGCGGAAACGCCATCACGATGGACAGGCTGGCCAGCAGGATCGTGAGCGGCAGGCCGCCCCAGCGGTCGGTCTCCACCAGGGTGAGGCCCAGCACGTCGCCATGCATCAGCGTGAAGAAGCAGGCCAGCACCCCTACCCACAGCAGCACCAGCCAGGGGCGCCAGAAATAGCGCGTGCAGCTGGCCACCAGCATGGCCACCATGAGCAGCGTGGCCACCAGCGGTCGCCATTGCTCGTCAAACGGATACCGGCCGAAGAGGATGAGGCGGTATTTCTCGGCCACCACGCCCCAGCAAGCCCCCACGCCATCGGCGCGGCACGCGTCGGCATCGGGCCGCCACACGGCCTGGAACAGCCCCCAGTGCAGCAGCTGCGGCACGTACCACAGCAGCAGCGCTGCGATCAGCACGGTGGACAGGGAGGTTCTCCAGTCGGCGAACAGGTTGGCCCGCAGCCAGCCGACCACGCCCCGGCTTTGCGCGGGCGCAGGCCGCGCGGCGATGGGTTCAAACACTTTGGCGGCCATGCGTCAGCGCTCCTTGATGGCGGCGCGCGCGTTGTACCAGTTCATCAGCAGCGATGTGAGCAGCGAAGTGCTCAGGTACACCAGCATCACGATGGAGATGCACTCCACCGCACGACCTGTCTGGTTCAGGGCGGTGTTGGAGATGGAGACCACGTCGGGGTAGCCGATGGCCACGGCCAGCGAAGAGTTCTTGGTGAGATTGAGGTACTGGCTGGTCAGCGGCGGAATGATGACCCGCAGCGCCTGCGGCAGCATCACCAGCCGCATCTGCTGCCCCCGGCTCAGGCCCAGCGCGGCCGCCGCCTCGCCCTGCCCGCCCGACACCGACTGTATGCCCGCGCGCACCACCTCGGCCACGAATGCCGATGTGTAGAACGTCAGCCCCAGCAGCACGGCCAGAAACTCCGGCGTGAGCGCACCGCCGTGCTCCACCGCGAAGTCGCCTTTCACGGGCACGTTGAACTGGGTGGGGGCGCCACCCACCAGCCAGCCCAGCACCGCACCGCTCAGCGCCACCGCCATGGGCACCCACACCATGCTGCGCCCGCGCCCCGTGGCCTCGAAACGCCGCCAGGCCCAGCGGCGGTAGCCCCAGGCGGCCACGCAGCCCAGTACCAGGCCGATGGCAGCCATGCCATGGCCCGTGGCCCACACCGGAATGGGGAAATTGAGCCCGCCCTTGCTCAGAAAGAACGGGCCAGCCTTCCAGGGCTCGTAGCTGGCAGGCAAAGTCTCGGTCAGCACCAGGTACCAGGTGAGCAGCTGCAGCAGGATGGGCACATTGCGAAACAGCTCCACATAGGCCGAGCACAACCCCCGCACCAAGGCATTGCGCGAAAACCGCCCCACGCCCAGCAAGGTGCCCAGCACCGTGGTCAGCACGATGCCGATGACGGCCACGCGCAGCGTGTTGACCACGCCCATCAGGAACGCGCGCCAGTACGGCTCGCCCGAATCAAACGGGTACAGGCCTTCGCCAATGTCGAAGCCCGCAGGCTCGGTCAGGAAGTCAAACCCGCTCTGGATGCCGCGCACCTGCATGTTGTGCAGGGTGTTGCGCGCCAGAAACCACACCACAAGCGCAATCAGCCCCACGGCCAGCACCTGGTAGACCAGGCCCCGGAAGGCCTGGCTGCGCCACGACAAGGAGCGCTTCTTGGGGGGAATTCGGGGTGGTGGCATGCCTGCTCAATCCTGAACGTTGGAACCCGCCCCCGCCAGCGGGGGAAAGCACGGCCAAGCCCTGCCGCACGCCGCTTTTGCTGTGGCGGCCACGGGGTCGGCTGCTCGGCCAGTCAAACCATCATCAACACGCCGGACTGCGTGTTGCTTGCGAAAACGGTGCCACGGCAAGGGACGAAGCCGTGGCATGGGTGCAAGGGATGCCCTGCATGACCCTCGAGAGTCGGTGGTAGTGCGGATCGGGAGGGGCCGCAAGGCGTCCTTTTGCCGCCAACCGCCCAGCGATTGGCAAGAAAGGCAACGCAGCGGACCGCCCGCGACCGCGCTACCACCGACCGCAGGGAGGAATGCAGGAAGTCATACAGGCCATCCCTGGCTCCTCAGCGAATGGGGAAGGCGTACATCAGCCCATCCTTGTTCCATTGGTTGTTCAGACCGCGCGGCAGCGCAAGCGCCGACTTGGGGCCCACATTGCGTTCGAAGATCTCGCCGTAATTGCCGGTGGTCTTGAGGGCACGGGCCAGCCAGTCGCGCTCCAGTCCCAGCAGCTTGCCGGTGTCCTCCGTGGTGCCCAGCATGCGCTGCACCACCGGGTCGGTGCTGGACTTCATCTGCTCCAGGTTGGCCTGGGTCACGCCGTATTCCTCGGCTTCGATCAGGCCATAGACCACCCATTTCACGATGGCAAACCATTCGTCGTCTCCCCGGCGCACCATGGGGCCGAGGGGTTCCTTCGAGATGAGTTCGGGGAGGATCACGTGCTCGGCAGGATCCCGGGCTTCCTTGTTGCGCACGGATGCGAGGCCCGAGGCGTCGGTCGTGTAGGCGATGCAGCGGCCCGCGAAATAGGCCCCGGTGGCGGCCTCCACCTTTTCGAACACCACAGGCTTGATGCCCAGGTTGTTGGCCTTGGAATAGTCGGTCAGGTTCTTTTCGGTGGTGGTGCCGGACTGCACGCACACCGTCTGCCCCTTGAGCTGCTTGGCGCTCTTGATCTTGCTCTTGGTGGGCACCATGAAGCCCTGGCCATCGTAGTAGGTCACGGCCGTCTGGTGCAGACCGAGCGACGCATCGCGCGTGAGGGAGAACGTGGTATTGCGCGACAGCACATCGATCTCGCCGGACTGCAGCGCCGTGAAGCGCTGCTGCGCGTTCAGCGGAACATACTTCACCTTGTCGCCATCACCCAGCACGGCCGCCGCCACGGCACGGCAGATGTCCACATCCAGGCCCGACCACTTGCCGTTGGAGTCCGCAGCGGAAAACCCGGCCAGCCCCGTGTTGACGCCGCACACCACCTGGCCGCGCGACTTGATGCCATCCAGTGTCTTGCCGGCATGTGCGGGGGCTGCCAGCAGTGCGCCCACAGCAGCCAAGCCGGCTGCGGCGATACGGAAACGTGAATTGTTCATAGCGGGTTCACTCCAGAAACAGGATTGATTTGCACGCCCTTGAAGCACAGGGATGCGCGTTCTTGGTGCAGAGTCCCGACCTTAGCGATACGCCCGGCGAGAAGGCATCGGTGTTTACGCGGGGCGCCCCCCTGGGCCGTGATGGGGGTCGCGACGTGCGCTGCAAGGATTCGGCCCTGCGAATTTCGCAAAAACCATGCCCGGCTCGCTGCAGCAAGACACTTCGAGGCAGAAGCCTTTGAGCCGTCAGCCTGCCCGGGCTGCGTCCGCCAGGCGCTGCGCGCAGGCATTGGCCTGCTCGGCATCGCGGGCCTCCACCATCACGCGCAGAAGCGGCTCGGTGCCGCTGGCGCGGATCAGCACGCGGCCCGTGGCGCCCAGTTCTCGCTCCACGTCCTGCGTGGTGTCGGCCAGCTTGCGGTTGGCTTTCCAGTCCTGCCCCTGCTGCAGCCTCACATTGAGCAGCACCTGTGGATACAGCGTGACGTCTGCGAGCAGCTGCGCCAGCGTGCGCCCGCTGCGCACACAGGCCTGCAGCACCTGCAGGGCGCTCACCAGGCCGTCGCCCGTGGTGTGGCGGTCCAGTGCCAGCAGGTGGCCCGAGCCCTCACCACCCAGCAGCCACCCGTGGCGCGCCAGTTCTTCCAGCACGTAGCGGTCGCCCACCTTCGCGCGCACGAACTTCACGCCGCGCTGCTGCAGCGCCACCTCCACGGCCATGTTGGTCATCAAGGTGCCCACCACGCCGGGCACATGCTCGTCGCTGGCCATGCGGTCGCTGGCCATCAGGTACAGCAGTTCGTCGCCGTTGAACAGGCGGCCGGCGGCGTCCACCACCTGCAGGCGGTCCGCATCGCCGTCCAGCGCAATACCGTAGTCCGCCCGGTTGGCCCGCACGGCGCGCACCAGGGCATCGGGATGCGTGGCGCCCACGTCGTGGTTGATGTTGAGGCCGTCTGGCGCGCATCCAATGGATATGACCTCTGCGCCCAGCTCATGGAACACCTTGGGCGCCACCTGATAGGCCGCACCATGCGCGGCATCGACCACGATCCGCACACCCTTGAGCGTGAGGTCATGGGGAAAGGTACTTTTGCAGAACTCGATGTACCGGCCTGCCGCATCGTCCAGCCGCCGCGCCTTGCCCAGGCTGGCCGAATCGGCCCATACGGGCGGCTCGTTCAGCGCCGCCTCGACCTCCAGCTCCCAATCGTCCGGCAGCTTGGTGCCCTGGGCGCTGAAAAACTTGATGCCATTGTCAGGAAACGGGTTGTGGCTTGCGCTGATCACCACCCCCAGGCTGGCGCGCTGCGCCCGCGTGAGGTAGGCCACGCCGGGCGTGGGCAGCGGGCCCAGCAGCACCACGTCCACCCCGGCCGAGTTGAAGCCGGACTCGAGGGCACTCTCCAGCATGTAACCCGAGATCCGCGTGTCCTTGCCGATCAGGACCGTGGGGCGCTCCTCGGAGCGGCGAAGCACGCGCCCCACGGCATGGGCCAGGCGAAGCACAAAGTCGGGCGTGATGGGCGGCTCGCCCACCGTCCCGCGGATTCCATCGGTCCCAAAATACTGGCGTGTCATTGTTCAGTGTCTCCTCGTATCAATTGTGCTTGTCACTGCGGCTCTCTCGGCTCCGTGCGCACCCTCGTTTGCGGCCGTCCTAGTAATCGCGCATCAACTCGCGTCCGCCCGCTGCATCGCCGTCCAGACGGCCAGGGCGGACACGGTCTCGCGCACATCATGCACCCGCACCACCGAGGCCCCGCGCTCCACCGCCAGCAGGGCCGCTGCCACGCTGGGCAGCATGCGGTCTTCCACGGGCAGCCCGGTCACTGCCCCCAGCGACGACTTGCGCGACCAACCCGCCAGCAGGGGGTACCCGGCATCCAGCAACTGGGCCTGCCGGGCCAGAAGCGCAAAGTTCTGCTCCACCGTCTTGCCAAAACCGATGCCAGGGTCCAACACAATGCGAGCCTTTTGAACGCCCAGCGCTTGCAGATCAAGCGCCGATTGCTCCAAAAAAGATAGCACACCAGGCACGACATCACCCTGCATGGGCTGCGCCTGCATGGTCTGGGGGTTGCGATGCATGTGCATGAGGCAGACGCCACACAGCGGGTGGGCTGCCACCACGCCGGCAGCGCCCGGTTGTCGCAGCGCCCAGATGTCGTTGATGATGTCGGCCCCCAGGTCCAGCACAGCCTGCATGACCTGCGGCTTGTAGGTATCGACGGAGACCGGCACGCCCAGCGACACCGCCTCCCGCACCAGGGGCAGCACGCGGCCGAGTTCGTCGTCCAGCCCCACCGGCGGACTGCCGGGCCGGGTCGACTCTCCACCGATGTCGAGAATGTGTGCTCCTTGCTTGATCAGCTCCTCGCAGTGCCGCAGCGCGCTGGCGGTGCTGGCATGGTGGCCGCCATCCGAAAACGAATCCGGCGTCACGTTGACGATCCCCATCACGCGGGGCATCGACAGGTCTATCTCAAAGCGGCTTGTCTGCCAGATCATGAAACCACCCGCGGTTGATGATGCGCCACCAGGCATGCGCAGGCATCCGGAATGTGCAACGGCATCAGGAAACCATGAAAAACGGGGCCGCAAGGCCCCGTGGGAGAAGAAAACGGCAGAAAACTCTGCGGGCGCCCTCAGGCGGCCGTGGGTGCAGGGTCGGTGCCGACCGCTGGCGTGCCGCCGCTGGAGTTGTCACCGCCCGACGAGGGCGGCGTGCGCGGCGTCCAGTCCTTGGGCGGGCGAGGTTCCTTGCCCGCCATGATGTCGTCCAACTGCTCGGTGTCGATGGTTTCCCATTCGAGCAGCGCCTTGGCCATGGCGTGCATCTTGTCGCTGTTTTCCTCGATCAGTCGCCGCGCCAGGTTGTACTGGTCGTCGATGATGCGGCGCACCTCCATGTCGACCTTCTCCATGGTCTGCTCGCTCATGGTGGTGGTCTTGGTCACCGAGCGGCCGAGGAACACTTCGCCTTCGTTCTCGGCATACACCATCGGGCCCAGTGCGTCGGTCATGCCGTAGCGTGTGACCATGTCGCGCGCGATGTGCGTGGCGCGCTCGAAATCATTGCTGGCGCCGGTGGTCATCTGGTTCATGAACACTTCTTCGGCAATGCGGCCGCCAAACAGCATGCTGATCTGGTTGAGCATGTATTCGCGGTCGTAGCTGTAGCGGTCTTGCGCGGGCAGGCTCATGGTGACGCCCAAAGCACGGCCACGCGGGATGATCGTCACCTTGTGCACCGGGTCGCACTTGGGCAGCAGCTTGCCGATGAGCGCGTGGCCGGCCTCGTGGTAGGCGGTGTTGCGGCGCTCTTCCTCGGGCATGACCATGCTCTTGCGC
This sequence comes from Paracidovorax sp. MALMAid1276, assembly GCF_049198005.1. Taxonomy (NCBI): domain Bacteria; kingdom Pseudomonadati; phylum Pseudomonadota; class Betaproteobacteria; order Burkholderiales; family Comamonadaceae; genus Paracidovorax; species Paracidovorax sp. MALMAid1276. The sequence continues at coordinate 42,402 of NZ_JBMIRS010000203.1, forward strand.
TCGGGGCCCATGAGGATCTTGTCCTTGGCCTTCTCAAAGTCCTGCATTTCCACCGTGCGCGCGTTGCGGCGCGCCGCCATCAGCGCCGCCTCGTTGCACAGATTGGCCAGATCGGCGCCGCTCATGCCGGGCGTGCCACGGGCAATGATGCCGGCGTTCACGTCCTGCCCGATCGGAATCTTGCGCATGTGCACGTTCAGGATCTGCTCGCGGCCGCGGATATCGGGCAGCGTCACATACACCTGGCGGTCGAAGCGGCCGGGGCGCAGCAAGGCTGCGTCCAGAATGTCGGGGCGGTTGGTGGCCGCGACCACGATCACGCCCAGGTTGGTCTCGAAGCCGTCCATCTCGACCAGCATCTGGTTCAGCGTCTGTTCGCGCTCGTCATTGCCGCCGCCCAGGCCCGCGCCACGCTGGCGGCCCACGGCGTCGATTTCGTCGATGAAGATGATGCAGGGGGCGTTCTTCTTGGCGTTGTCGAACATGTCGCGCACACGGGCCGCGCCCACGCCGACGAACATTTCCACAAAGTCAGAGCCCGAGATGCTGAAGAACGGCACCTTGGCTTCGCCAGCGATGGACTTGGCGAGCAGGGTCTTGCCGGTGCCGGGCGGGCCGACCAGCAGCAGGCCGCGCGGAATGCGGCCGCCGAGCTTCTGGAACTTCTGCGGATCTTTCAGGAAGTCCACGACTTCCTTCACTTCTTCCTTGGCCTCGTCGCAACCGGCCACGTCCGCGAACGTGACCTGGTTGTTGTTCTCGTCGAGCATGCGGGCCTTGCTCTTGCCAAAGCTGAAGGCACCGCCCTTGCCGCCGCCTTGCATCTGGCGCATGAAGTACACCCACACGCCGATCAGCAGCAGCATGGGGCCCCAGCTGACCAAGAGGGTCATGAGCAGCGAGCCCTCTTCGCGGGGCTTGACGTCGAACTTGACGTTGTTGTTGATGAGATCGCCCACCAGGCCACGGTCCAGATAGGTGGCTGTGGTGCGGATCTTGCGGTCGTCATTGGTGACGGCCACGATTTCGGTCCCGCCCTGGCCTTCCTGGATGGTGGCGCTCTTGATGCGGTTGCTGCGGACTTCCTGGAGGAATTCCGAGTAGCCGACGTGGCTTGCGCTGGCGCCAGCACGGGTGTCAAACTGTTTGAACACCGTGAAAAGCACCATGGCGATGACCAGCCACACGGCAATTTTTGAAAACCACTGATTGTTCAAGCGGGGCTCCAGTTGCGGGGAACAGAAAACGGACACACTGCCGTCACGGCTCGCATGTGTGGCCGATTTTAGGTGTTTCAAGCCGCGCCACCATGCGTATTCCCCCTTTCAGCCATGGAAACAGCACGGGTTTTGCGGCCGTTTTTCACGCTGGGTTGATGCGGCGCAAGCTCAGGCCGAGCGGCTTTTGAGCCCCATGCCCACCAGAAAGGTTTCAGACGACTTGTCCCTTGAAGCCTTGGGTTTCAAGGGTTTGACGACCTTGAAGGTCTGCTTGAACAGCGTCACCAGGTCGCTGTATCCGCTCCCGTGGAACAGCTTGACGACGAGCGCCCCATCCGGTTTCAAATGGTTGCAAGCAAAGTCGACGGCCAGCTCTACCAGGTGCGCAATGCGCGCGGCATCTGCCGATTCGATGCCGGACAGGTTGGGAGCCATGTCAGAGACCACCACATCCACCACACGGCCGTCCAAGGCCTGCTCCAGGCGCTCCAGCACGTCGGGCTCCCGGAAATCACCATTGAGATAGGTCACGCCTTCGATGGGCTCCATGGGCAGGATGTCCAGTGCGATGATCGCGCCGTTGAGCTGTCCGGCGGCGGCACCGGTGGGTGACAGGCGCCGGCGCAGGTACTGGCTCCAGGCACCGGGCGTGGAGCCCAGGTCCACCACCGTGTAGCCGGGCTTGATGAGCCCCAGCTGCTCGTCAATCTCCTTGAGCTTGTAGGCCGCGCGCGCACGGTAGCCCTCTTTCTGGGCCAATTTCACATAGGTGTCGTTGACATGATCGTTCAACCACGCCTTGTTGACCTTCTTGCTCTGGGTTTTGACTTTCATACAGGCTGCATTGTCTCTCGCCGGCCGGGCGCGCCACGCCGCCCTGCCTTTTCGCCCAGTGGAATCGGCGCCTGCGACCCAAGGGCCGGACTTAAAATACCGCCCATGCCCCAAATTCAACTGACTCCCTCCGAGCGCCGGGAACATCGCGCCAACGCCCACCACCTCGACCCGGTGGTTCTGATCGGTGGCGACGGCCTGACCCCCGCCGTGAAGAAGGAGATAGATGCCGCCCTGAACGCACATGGCCTGATCAAGGTGCGCGTTTTCAACGATGACCGCGCAGCCCGCGAGCAGATGTACCAGCAGATCACGGCCGACCTCGGCGCCGCGCCCATCCAGCACATCGGCAAGCTGCTGGTGCTGTGGCGCCCCCAGCCCGAGAAGGTGCGCACCCTGGACGAAGACCGCATGCCCGGCCCGCGCGATGTGAAGGTGCTCAAGTTCAGCAAGCGTGGCGGCCAACGCCCCGAGATCAAGCAATTGCGCGTACTGGGCAACCAGCGTCTCACCTCGGGTGGCCAGATCAAACGTGCCAAGCCCAAGCAAAAATCCGTCAAAAAACGCCAGGCGGACTGATTGATGAGCAGCGCCCCGGCAGTCCGCGCTGACGCCGCCCGCACCCGCCACATCCTCTGCATGAAATGGGGCACAAAGTACGGTCCCGAGTATGTGAACCGCCTCTACGCCATGGTTCGGCGGCACCTCACGGGCGACTTCCACTTTATCTGCCTGACCGACGACAGCACTGGCATCCGCAGCGAGGTGCAGTGCCTGCCCATTCCGCCGCTGGATCTGCCGCCAGGCATTCCGGAGCGCGGTTGGACCAAACTGGCCACATTCAGCGCAGACCTGCACGGTCTGCAGGGCACAGCGCTGTTCCTGGACGTGGATGTGGTCGTCACCGGCAGCCTGGATGCGTTCTTCACGCAGCCGGGCGAGTTCCTCATCATCCACGACTACAAGCGCCCCTGGCGCATCACCGGCAACTCATCGGTATACCGGTTCGAGCTGGGCGCCCACCCCGACGTGCTGGCGCACTTTCGTGGGCACTTCGCCGAAATCCGGCAGCAGTTCCGCAATGAGCAGGCCTACCTGTCAGACTTTCTGCACCGCCAGGGCAGGCTGCAGTACTGGCCCAAGGACTGGTGCCCGAGCTTCAAGTACCACAGCATTCCACCGTGGCCCACAAACTACTGGCGTGCTCCTGGGGTACCGCACGGCGCGCGCATCGTGATTTTTCATGGGGAATGCAACCCCCCCGACGCACTGGCCGGGCGGCGCAACCGGCGCCTGCGCTACATCCGGCCTGCCACCTGGGTGGCCGAGCACTGGCACGAGTAGGCTCAGTCGCCGTCGTCGGAACGTTCGGCAGTTGCAACAACCGCGGCAGGTGCGGCAGGCTGCAGCGTCAGCCACAGCACCGCCAAGGCGCAGCACCACTGCAGCGCATACATCGCGGTGCCTACCGAATGCCACAGGCGCAGATCCTGCCGCGCCACGATGCGCGGCGCCACGCCAAACTGTGCAAGCAGGGCCAACAGCATGCCACCCAGCATAAAAACCATAGCAGCCTTTGCCCATGGGTAAAGCGCTGGGGCCGATTTTGGCCTTGAAATGAGTAGCAACACCACACAACAGGCCACCACAACCCAGGTTTGCGCCGCAAACAGCTTGGCGGCCATGAACCCGGCAAGTGACGGCGAGGGAAGATGAGCGAACAGCAGGGGCACGGCCAGAAAACCGATGGCCGTCATGCTGCCCCACCACAGGGCCGCAACCAGGGCAGGAAGACGCGCGCGCATGCTGCAGCTGCCCAACGATCTCACAGGTAGCTGACGGCCACCACTTCGTAGCGACGGATGCCGCCCGGTGCCTGCACTTCCGCCGTGTCGCCCTCTTCCTTGCCGATCAAGGCCCGTGCGATGGGGCTCGAGATGTTGATCAGGCCCTGCTTCAAATCCGCCTCATCCTCGCCCACGATCTGGTACTTGACGGTATCGCCAGAGTCCTCATCTTCCAGCTCCACGGTGGCGCCGAAAACGACCTTGCCACCGCCGTCCACGGCGCTGGGGTCGATCACCTGGGCCACCGAAAGCTTGCCCTCGATTTCCTGGATGCGGCCTTCGATGAAACCCTGGCGGTCCTTGGCGGCGTCATAGTCTGCGTTCTCGCTCAGGTCACCCTGGGCCCGCGCCTCGGCGATGGCGGTGATGACCGCAGGACGCTCGATGGTCTTGAGGCGGTGCAGCTCTTCCTTGAGCTTTTCTGCGCCACGCTTGGTGATAGGAATGGTCGCCATTCTTGTGAGTCTCCATAGGTCAGGGCAGCAGCAGCGCGGCAGCGCCACTGCGGCGGGGTCCGCTAGGCAGGCACCATCGTGCGCCCGCAATCATTCGCGACCCAATAAAAGGAAACCGCCGCGAGTTGCCGCGCGGCGGTGTCTGTTCAGGGGCCGATTATGCCCCGTTTAGTTGCGCTTAGGCCAGCAGCTGGGCATGCAGCTCCTGCACCGAATACACGTCGAGCTTGTCCATGTACTTCATGCCTTCCACAGCTGCTTCCGCGCCGAAGATGGTGGTGAAGGTGGTCACACGGGCCAGCAGCGACGAGGTGCGGATGGCGCGCGAATCGGCGATGGCGTTGCGGCGCTCTTCCACGGTATTGATGACCATCACGATCTCGTCGTTCTTCATCATGTCCACGATGTGCGGGCGGCCTTCGGTCACCTTGTTGACCACCTGCACCGGCACGCCAGCCGCGTCGATGGCAGCGGCCGTGCCCTTGGTGGCCACCAACTCGAAGCCCATGGCCACCAGTTGGCGCGCGATGTCCACGGCACGGGGCTTGTCGGCGTTCTTCACCGTGAGGAAGACCTTGCCGGCCGTGGGCAGCTTGGTGCCCGCACCCATCTGGCTCTTCACGAAGGCCTCGCCGAAGGTCTTGCCCACGCCCATGACTTCGCCGGTGGACTTCATCTCGGGGCCGAGGATGGTGTCCACACCGGGGAACTTCACGAAGGGGAACACGGCCTCCTTCACGCTGAAGTACGGTGGCGTCACTTCCTGGGTGATGCCCTGCGAGGCCAGCGTCTGGCCGGCCATGCAGCGCGCAGCCACCTTGGCCAGCTGGATGCCCGTGGCCTTGCTCACGAAGGGAACCGTGCGCGAGGCGCGCGGATTCACTTCGAGCACATAGATCACGTCCTTGCCTTCGGTCTCCTGAATGGCGAACTGCACGTTCATCAGGCCGACCACGTTCAGGCCCTGGGCCATGGCGGCCGTCTGGCGCTTGATCTCGTCGACCGTGGCCTGCGACAGGTAATACGGGGGCAGCGAGCAGGCGGAGTCGCCGCTGTGCACGCCGGCCTGCTCGATGTGCTCCATCACGCCACCGATGAAGGTGACGCCCGTGGAGTCGCGCACGCAGTCCACGTCGCATTCGATGGCATTGGAGAGGAAGCGATCCAGCAGCACGGGCGAGTCGTTGCTCACCTTGACCGCTTCGCGCATGTAGCGCTCCAGGTCGCGCTGCTCGTGCACGATTTCCATCGCGCGGCCGCCCAGCACATAGCTGGGGCGCACCACCAGGGGGTAGCCCAGGGCGGCAGCCTTTTCCAGGGCCTCAGCTTCGGTGCGGGCCGTGGCGTTGGGCGGCTGGCGCAGGCCCAGGTCGCCCAGCAGCTTCTGGAAGCGCTCGCGGTCTTCGGCCGCATCGATCATGTCGGGGGTGGTGCCGATGATCGGCACGCCTTCGGCCTCCAGGCCCAGGGCGAGCTTCAGGGGCGTCTGGCCGCCGTACTGCACGATCACGCCGACCGGCTTTTCCTTGTCGACGATCTCCAGCACGTCTTCCAGCGTCACAGGCTCGAAGTACAGCCGGTCGGAGGTGTCGTAGTCGGTGGAGACGGTCTCGGGATTGCAGTTGACCATGATGGTCTCGTAGCCGTCCTCGCGCATCGCCAGCGCCGCATGCACGCAGCAGTAGTCGAACTCGATGCCCTGGCCGATGCGGTTGGGGCCACCGCCCAGCACCATGATCTTCTTGTTGTTCGTCGGCTCGGCCTCGCACTCCTCGTCGTAGGTGGAGTACAGGTAGGCGGTGTTGGTGGCGAACTCGGCGGCGCAAGTGTCCACGCGCTTGTAAACAGGGCGCACGTTGAGCGCGCGGCGCGCCTCGCGCACCGCCTTCTCGCTGGTCTTGAGCAGCTTGGCCAGGCGGCGGTCGGAGAAGCCCTTTTGCTTGAGCGTGCGCAGCGTGGTCGCATCGATGGCGGCCAGCGCGCCCTCGCCCTTCTCGGCGACGAGCTGGTCGATGTCGAGCTCGATCTTCACGATCTGCTCGATCTGCACCAGGAACCACTTGTCGATCTTGGTGAGTTCGAACACCTCGTCGACCGACAGGCCCATGGCGAAGGCGTCACCCACATACCAGATCCGCTCGGGGCCGGGCTCACCCAGCTCCTTCTCCAGCGTCTCACGGTCCTGGGTCTTTTCGTTCATGCCGTCCACGCCCACTTCCAGGCCGCGCAGGGCCTTCTGGAAGGATTCCTGGAAGGTGCGGCCCATGGCCATGACCTCGCCCACCGACTTCATCTGCGTGGTCAGGCGGCTGTCGGCCGTGGGGAACTTCTCGAACGCAAAGCGCGGGATCTTGGTGACCACGTAGTCGATGGAAGGTTCGAACGAAGCGGGCGTGATGCCGCCCGTGATCTCGTTGCGCAGCTCGTCGAGCGTGTAGCCCACGGCCAGCTTGGCCGCGACCTTGGCGATGGGGAAGCCCGTGGCCTTGGAGGCCAGTGCCGAGGAGCGCGAGACGCGCGGGTTCATCTCGATCACGACCATGCGGCCGTCCTTGGGGTTGATCGAGAACTGCACGTTGGAGCCGCCCGTGTCCACGCCGATCTCACGCAGCACCGCGAGCGACGCGTTGCGCATGATCTGGTACTCCTTGTCGGTCAGCGTCTGCGCAGGGGCCACGGTGATGGAGTCACCGGTGTGCACGCCCATCGGGTCCAGGTTCTCGATGGAGCAGACGATGATGCAGTTGTCCGCCTTGTCACGGACCACTTCCATCTCGTACTCCTTCCAGCCGAGCAGCGATTCTTCAATCAGCAGCTCGTTGGTGGGCGAGGCTTCCAGGCCGCGCTTGCAGATGGTCTCGAACTCTTCGGGGTTGTAGGCAATGCCGCCACCCGTACCGCCCAGCGTGAAGCTGGGGCGAATCACGGTGGGGAAGCCCACGTTCTTCTGCACCGCCCAGGCTTCTTCCATGCTGTGGGCGATGCCCGAGCGCGCGGAGCCCAGACCGATCTTGGTCATCGCGTCCTTGAACTTCAGGCGGTCTTCAGCCTTGTCGATGGCCTCGGGCGTGGCGCCAATCAGCTCGACCTTGTACTTGTCGAGCACGCCGTTGTGCCACAGGTCCAGCGCGCAGTTCAGCGCGGTCTGGCCACCCATGGTCGGCAGGATGGCAAAACCACCGGGGTTCTTCTCGCGCTCCTTGGCGATGATCTTCTCGACCGTCTGCCAGGTGATGGGCTCGATGTAGGTCACGTCGGCCGTGGCCGGGTCGGTCATGATCGTCGCAGGGTTGCTGTTGATCAGGATGACCTTGTAGCCCTCTTCGCGCAGGGCCTTGCAGGCCTGCACGCCGGAGTAGTCGAACTCACAGGCCTGGCCGATGATGATCGGGCCGGCGCCAATGATGAGGATGCTTTTGATGTCTGTACGTTTTGGCATGTTGCGTCGATCAATCGTTGACCGTGGGTTCTGCTGCCTGGTGGCCGGAGGCATGGGCGGCGGGTTGGGCGTCGTCGGCCGCTGACTGCCGCTCGGCGAGCTTGGCCAGCAGTGCCTGGGCCCGCTCCGCAGGCAGGTTCTTCTGCATGAGCTGCAGCAAGCCGTCGCCCTGGATCAGCGGGCGCAGCACTTCTTCTTCGGCGTCATAAAACGTGACTTCCCAGTCCCGCAGCATCTCTGCGAACTCCGCGTCGTCCATGGTCTTGCCCTTGGCCACCAGCGTGACCAGAGGCATGGCCTTGTTTTCGACAAAGGCCTTCTTGTAGGGCTTCTGGGCCCAGCGCACGGAGAACCACTCGCGGTGGTGCGGCGGCAGGGTCAGCACGCGCTTGTGAATGGCCTTCTCGAGCGATGCGAGAGGGAAGCTGAACAGTTTCATGGCGCTCTTCCTTGGGCCTCAGGCCTTTTTGGCGGCGCGCATGGCGTCGGTGAATCGGTCGAACAGGTAGGCGATGTCGTGCGGACCGGGCGAAGCCTCGGGGTGGCCCTGGAAGCAGAACGCCGGCTTGTCCTTGTGCGCCAGGCCTTGCAGCGTGCCGTCGAACAGGCTCACGTGGGTGGCGCGCAGGTGCGCGGGCAGCGAGTCCATCTCGACAGCAAAGCCGTGGTTCTGGCTGGTGATGCTCACGCGGCCCGAATCCAGGTCCTTCACGGGGTGGTTGGCGCCGTGGTGGCTGTTGGCCATCTTGAAGGTCTTGGCGCCCGCGGCCAGTGCCATGATCTGGTGACCCAGGCAGATGCCGAACGTGGGCATGCCGCTGTCCACGATGGTGCGGGTGGCATTGATGGCGTAGTCGCAGGGCTCTGGGTCGCCAGGGCCGTTGGAGAGGAACACGCCGTCCGGCTTCATCGCCAGCACGTCGGCGGCGGGGGTCTGCGCGGGCACCACCGTGACCTTGCAGCCACGCTGCGCCAGCATGCGCAAAATGTTCTTCTTCACGCCGTAGTCATAGGCCACCACATGGAACTGCGGGGCGTCGAGCCGGCCATAGCCCTTGCCCAGCTCCCACTCGGTCTCGGTCCACTCGTAGGTCGACTTCGTGGAAACGACCTTGGCCAGGTCCAGCCCGGCCATGCTGGGCGCCGCCTTGGCAGCTGCCAGCGTTTCGTCGATCAGCGACTGGGTGACTGCCTGCCCGGGTGCAAGCCCCATGATGGCGCCGTTTTGCGAACCCTTTTCGCGCAGCAGGCGGGTGAGCTTGCGCGTGTCGATGTTGGCGATGGCGACCGTGCGCTCGCGCACGAGGTATTGCGAAAGGGTTTCGGCAGAGCGGAAGTTGCTCGCCAGCAGGGGCAGGTCCTTGATGATCAGGCCCGCGGCATGGATCTTGTCGGCTTCGATGTCCTCGACGCTCACACCATAGTTGCCGATGTGCGGATACGTCAGGGTGACGATCTGCTGGCAGTAGCTGGGGTCGGTCAGGATTTCCTGGTAGCCGACGATGGAGGTGTTGAACACCACTTCGCCGACGGTGATGCCCACGTCTGCAGACGCGGCACCGATCGAGTTGCCGATAAAGACCGTGCCGTCTGCGAGCGCCAGGATGGCGGGCGGGAAGGTTCCCTGTAGAGACAAAAGCACTGGGTTCTCCGGATGGTTACGGTCGCCCGGCGCCTGCAGGCCGCTTGCAAAGGATGTTTGCAATCGAATGCCAGCGGCTGCTCTCAGATGGGTTGTTGCTTTGGGTGCGGTCGGGCGACGCTGTTGCGAGAAAAGCTCCCGATTATACCCCTGGGCCATGGCATGGCGGGAAATGCAGGTAATGCATAACCCTTGTCAAGCAGGTTTACGAGCAGCTCAGCGCCCCGCCCCGCTGGCGTGCAGGCAGATGGCAGCGGCGGCGGCCACGTTGAGCGACTCCTCGCCGCCGGGCTGCGCAATGCGGATGCGCTGGGCGGCCCGGTCTTCCAGGCCCCGAGAGACCCCCTGCCCCTCGTGGCCCATCACCCAGGCGCAGGGCCAGGGCAGCGTTGCCTGGTGCAGAAAGTCGCCCGCGTGGGAGCTGGTGACCAGCAGCGGCACCTGCAGCGCTTCGAGCGCACCCTCGTCCAGGCCCTCGACCAGTCGCAGCGCGAAATGCGCGCCCATGCCGGCGCGCAGCACCTTGGGCGACCACAGGGCCGCGCTGCCCTTGACGGCCACCACCTGCCGAAACCCGAAAGCCGCCGCGCTGCGCAGGATGGAGCCCACATTGCCCGCGTCCTGCACGCGGTCCAGAACCACCGTGGCCGCATCGGCCTGCAGCGACACCTGCTGCGGCCAGTCCAGCAGAAAACCCATGCGCGCCGGAGACTCCAGCCCGCTGATGTCGGCAAACAGCCCATCAGCGATCACTACATTTTTTGTAGCTGCAGACGCCCATTCAGTAAGCGCCAACGGCCAAAATGATTCAGAAAATACCGCCACGGACGGGCGCAGCCCGCGCTCGATGGCGGCCCGACAGAGGTGGTCACCCTCCAGCCACACGCGCCCCTGCTTGCGGTAGGCGGTGGTGTCCTGGGCGAGCCGCCGCAATTCCTTGACGAAGGCGTTGTCGCGCGAATGGATGGTAGTGACGGACGGCGAAGTCATAGGCCAGTGGGCACGGTTGCGGCGGCGGCGTGCGCGGGCGCCACGGATGCCGGGGCGATGGACTCGGGCGCCAGCAGTGGGCGGCTGAGCAGGCTGGCGGCCACCGGTGCGAAGGATCGGCGGTGGTACACGCACGCCCCGTGCGCGCGCAGGGCTTGCATGTGGTCGGCCGTGCCATAGCCCTTGTGGCCCGCAAAGCCGTAGTGCGGAAACTCCACATGCACCTGCTCGCACCAGCGGTCGCGGTGTACCTTGGCCAGGATGGACGCCGCAGAGATGGCCTTCACCAGCGCGTCCCCCTTGACGATGGCTTCGGCGGGCACATCCAGCTGGGGCAGGCGGTTGCCGTCCACCATCACCCGCACGGGCTTGAGCCGCAGGCCCATCACCGCGCGGCGCATGGCCAGCATCGTGGCCTGCAGGATGTTCAACTCGTCGATCTCCTGCACGCTGGCCTCGGCCACGCTGCAGCACAGGGCCTTGGCACGGATCTCGTCATAGAGCTTTTCGCGCCGCGCGGCCGTGAGCTTCTTGGAGTCGTTGAGCCCCGCGATGGGGTGCAGGTCGTCCAGGATGACCGCTGCCGCCACGACGGGGCCAGCCAGCGGCCCACGCCCGGCCTCGTCCACGCCCGCCACCAGGCCCGGCGGATGCCAGGGCAGGCTGGCCTGCTCAGTGAGCAGCTGCAGGGGTGAGGATTTTCTGGATCGCATCGGCAGCCAGTTGGGAGGTGTTGCGGAGAAGGCTCTCGTGCAAGGCGGTGAAGCGCTGTTCCAGCGCGGTGATTTTCTGCGGATCGTGCCGGCGCGCATCCAGCCATTGCATCGTGGCTGCGCACAGGGCCTGCGGCGTGGCCGCGTCCTGAATCAGTTCAGGCACAACAAAGTCACGGCACAGGATGTTGGGCAGGCCCACCCAGGGTTGCAGCTGCTTGCGCCGCATCAGCCACCAGCTCACGGGGTGCATATGGTAGCCAATGACCATGGGGCGCTTGAACAGCGCTGCTTCGAGCGTGGCGGTGCCGCTGGCGATCAGCGTCGCATCACACGCCGCCAGCGCCGTGTGCGACTGCCCACGAAGAATCTGCACCCGGCCGCCCAGCCCGCATTGCTGGGCCATCTGCTCGATGCGAGTCTGCAGGGCAGGCACCGCAGGCACTATCAACTTGATAGCTGGTCGGGCTTGATGGACAAGCGCTGCAGCCTGAAAAAAGGGTTGAGCGATGTACTGGATCTCCGATGTCCGGCTGCCCGGCAGCACGGCCAGCACTTCGTCCTCATCGCTCAGGCCCAGTTGCACGCGGGCAGCCGCGCGGTCGGGCACCATGGGGATCACACCGGCCAGCGGATGGCCCACATAGGTGGCCGCGATGCCGTGCCGGGCCAGCAGCTCCGGCTCGAAGGGAAAGATGCACAGCATATGGTCGGCGCTGCGGCGGATTTTCTCCACGCGCTCCGCACGCCAGGCCCAGATCGAAGGGCACACGAAATGCACGGTCTTGATGCCGGCAGCCCGCAGCCCGGCCTCCAGCCCCAGGTTGAAATCCGGCGCGTCCACGCCGATGAATACGTCGGGCCGGTCTTGCAGCAGGCGCTCGCGCAATTGCTTGCGGATGCCGAGCAGTTCTCGCAGGCGGCGCAGCACTTCGAGGCTGTAGCCGTGCACGGCCAGCTTGTCGCTGGGCCACCAGGCAGCAAAGCCGCGCCGCTGCATCTGCGGGCCGCCAATGCCGCACGACGCCAGGCCCGGCCAGTGCGCCTGCATGCCATCCAGCAGCAGGCCCGCCAGCAGATCGCCCGAGGTTTCGCCCGCCACCATGGCGACGCGAGGGAAGGCACCCATCACCCGCCCTTAGCGCGCAATGCCGCGCGTGGATGCATCGAGGAACGCCAGCACGAGCGCCACATCGTCAGCCGCTTCGGGATGGGAGGCCTGCAAGCCGGTGATGGCGGCGCGGGCCGCTTCCAGCGTCAGCCCCTGGCGATAGAGCGCGCGGTGCACCTGCTTGATGCCCGCCACACGCGCGGCCGAGAAGCCCCGGCGGCGCAGGCCCTCCAGGTTGAGGCCCCGCACGGACAGCGGGTTGCCATCGACCATCATGAACGGCGGGACGTCCTGCGACACGGCGCTGGAAAAGCCGATCATGGCGTGCGCCCCTATCTTCACGAACTGGTGGATGCCGGTGAGCCCCCCCACCGTCGCCCAGTCACCGATCACCACATGGCCCGCCAGTGTGGTGTTGTTGGCCATGGTGGTGTGATTGCCCACATGGCAGTCGTGCGCGATGTGGGTGTAGGCCATGATCCAGTTGTCGTGGCCGATGCTGGTCTTGCCGCCCGCACCGGGCACGCCCCGGTTGAACGTGCAGAACTCACGCACCGTGTTGCGGTCGCCGATCACCAGCTCGGTGTCTTCGCCCTTGTACTTCTTGTCCTGCGGGTCGGCCCCGAGCGACGCAAACTGAAAGATGCGGTTGTCGCTGCCGATGGTGGTCCGCCCCTGGATCACGCAGTGCGGGCCGACAGAGCTGCCGGCGCCGATCACCACCTGCGGACCGATCACCGCGTAAGGCCCCACCGTGACGGAGGGGTCGATGCGCGCGCCGGGCTCGACGATGGCCGTGGGATGGATGTTGCTCACGTTCCGTTGGACTTGTCTGGTTCTGTCGGTGCTTCCATGGCCGGGCAGCGCCTCAGCCCACGCTGCGCATGGTGCACATGAGCTCGGCTTCGCAGGCGACTTCCTCGCCCACGCTGGCCACGCCCTTGAACTTCCAGATGCCGCCGCGCACGCGGTCGATGGTGATGGTGAGAACGAGCTGGTCGCCCGGCTCCACCGGGCGCTTGAAGCGCGCACCGTCGATGCCCACAAAGTAGTAGATGTTGTTTTCGTCCGGCACCTTGCCCATGGCGTCGAAGGCCAGCAGGCCGGCGGCCTGCGCCAGCGCTTCCAGGATCAGCACGCCGGGCATCACCGGACGGCCCGGAAAATGGCCGCCAAAATAAGGCTCGTTGAACGTGACGTTCTTGATGGCCTTGATGCGGGTGTTGCTCTCCAACTCGATCACCTTGTCCACCAGCAGGAAGGGGTAGCGGTGGGGCAGTTGCTTGAGAATTGCGTGAATATCCATCATCGAGTTGTTCTTCCGTCGTCTTTCATGCTGCCTTGAGGGCCTGCTCCAGCGCCTTGATTCGCTCTCGCAGGCTGTGCAGTTGTTTGAGTGTTGCAGCGTTCTTTTCCCAGCGCGCATTGTCGTCGATGGGGAACATGCCGGTGTATTGCCCAGGGCGCGTCAAAGAACGCGTGACCACCGTGGCCGCCGAGACATGCACGTGGTCGGCCAATTCCAGATGCCCCAGCACAATCGCACCGCCCCCCACGGTGCAGTGCGCCCCGATGGTGGCACTGCCCGCAATGCCCACGCAGCCCGCCATGGCGGAGTGCCGGCCGATGCGCACGTTGTGCCCCACCTGGATCAGGTTGTCGAGCTTCACGCCATCTTCAATGACCGTGTCCTGCAGCGCGCCACGGTCGATGCAGGTGTTGGCCCCGATCTCGACATCGTTGCCGATGCGAACTGCGCCCAGCTGCTCGATCTTGACCCACTGCCCGTTCTCGGGCGCAAAACCAAAGCCGTCGGCCCCGATCACCACACCGGGGTGCACGATGCAGCGCGCGCCGATGTGGCAGTCCTCGCCCACGGTCACCCTGGACGTGAGCACCGTGCCTTCGCCCACATGCGCCCCGCGCTCGACCACGCACAGCGGCCCGATGGTGGTCGTGGGGTGCACCTGGGCTGATGGGTCGACCACCGCGCTCGGGTGCACGCCGGCCGCGCGCGGCCGAGCCTGGCGCTGCCGCCACAGCTGCGTGGCACGCGCGAAATACACATAGGGGTTGTCGGCCACGATGCAGGCACCGCGTTCCAACGCAGCCTCCCGCAAGGCGGGCGCCACAATGACACAGGCCGCCCGGGAGGCGGCCAGCTGTTGTTGGTAGCGGGGGTTGCTCAGAAAACTGAGATCCCCCGGCCCTGCAAGCTCCAGCGGTGCAATCCGGGCAATGGGAGTCTCACGTACTCCTCCCTCCAGCGAACCACCGAGCGCATCCACAATGTGCCCGAGAAGCAAGCCGCTCACGCGTCACCTGCCCGACGGCACTGCGGCTTACTTGGCGCCCGCAGCGGCATTCAACGCCTTGATCACCTTGTCGGTGATGTCGTGCTTGGGGTTGATGTAGACGGCCTCTTGCAGGATGACGTCGTACTTTTCGGCTTCTGCCACTTGCTTGACCACCTTGTTCGCACGGTCCAGCACCTGGGACAGTTCTTCGTTCTTGCGGGCGGTCAGGTCTTCCTGGAACTCACGGCGCTTGCGCTGGAAGTCACGGTCCTGGTCCACGAGCTGGCGCTGGCGTGTGTTGCGCTGGCTTTCGGCCATGGTGGGCGCTTCACGCTCGAACTTCTCGCTGGCGGTCTTCAGGGTATTGCCCAGGTCCACCAGTTCTTTTTCCCGGCGGGCGAATTCCTGCTCCAGCTTGGCCTGTGCAGCCTTGGCGGTGTTGGCCTCGCGGAAGATGCGGTCGGTGTTCACGAAACCGGCCTTGAAAGACTCTTGTGCTTGCACGGGGGCTGCAACGGCGATCGTGCCCAGCAGCAAAGCCAAGGAAATATGGCGGGAAAAGGATTTCATTAGAAAGACGTTCCGATCTGGAATTGCAGTTTCTGGATTCTATCGCCGGCGAACTTGCGCACCGGCTGCGCAAACGCCAAACGCAGGGGACCGAGCGGGGAAATCCAGCTCAGGCCCAGGCCCACGGATGCGCGCATGTCGCTGAGGGTGACCTTGTCATTTTCGCCGTACACATTGCCGACGTCGAGGAAGGTGAAGACACGCAGTGTGCGGTCATTTCCGGCACCCGGAAACGGGGCGATCAGCTCGGCATTGAGCGTGACCTTCTTGGGCCCACCCAGGGACGCGCCCGTCACGTCACGCGGCCCCAGCGTGCCCTGATCAAAGCCGCGCACCGAGCCCAGCCCGCCGGAATAGAAATTCTTGAAGACCGGGAATGGGCGGCCATTCATGCCCTTGCCAATGCCCACTTCGCCGTTGAACGCCACCGTGAAGCGCTTGTTGAGCGGCACATATTGCTGGTACTGGTAGTTGGCTCGCACATAGCGCGCATCGCCCGCCACCGACCACTCGGAATTGAGACGCTGATAGCGCCCTGAATTGGGAGCCAGCGCGCTGTCGCGGTCGTCGCGCGACCAGCCGATGGTGAGCGGTATCGACGTGCTGCTGTAGCCAAACCGGTCGGCATACGCAAGATAGGTGGCCGGGATATTGGTGCCCGGCTTGATCTTGGTCTGCTCCAGCCCGCCGCCGAAAAATACCGTGTCCGTCTCGCTGAACGGAATGCCGAACCGCACCGAAGTGCCCGTGGTGATGAGTTCGTAATTGCCGCCCTGGTCTTCGTAAGGCTTGTCCGTGCGGTAGTAGACGTCCAGCGTGCGTGAAATGCCTTCGGGCGTGAAGTAAGGGTTGGTGGTGCTGAACACCAGAGTGCGGCGGTACTTGCTGGTGTTCACATCGATGCCCAGGTAATTGCCGGAGCCAAAGATGTTTTCCTGCTTGATGCCAAACGACAGTGCCACTTTTTCTGCGCTCGAGAAGCCCACGCCCATCTGCAGCGAACCCGTGGGCTTCTCTGCCACGTTGATCACCAGATCGACCTGGTCGGGAGAGCCGAGCACCTCCTGCGTTTCGACGTTGACTTCCGTGAAGAAGCCCAGGCGGTCGACCCGGTCGCGCGACAGGCGGATCTTCTCGCCGTCGTACCACGAGGCCTCGTACTGGCGGAACTCGCGCCGGATGACTTCGTCACGGGTGCGGTTGTTGCCGCTCACGTTGATGCGGCGCACATAGGCCCGGCGTGCCGGCTCGGCTTGCAGGGCAAACGTGACGCGGTTGTTCTCACGGTCGATTTCAGGCACGGCCTCCACACGCGCAAACGCGAAGCCGAAGCGGGCGAAATATTCGGAAAAGGCCTTGGTGGTCTCGGTCACCTGGTCCGCGTTGTAGGGCTCGCCCACACGGATCGCGACCCGCGACTTGAACTCGTCCTCGCGGTCCAGATAGTTGCCTTCGAGCTTGACGCCGGACACGACGAAGCGCTCGCCTTCCGTCACGTTGACCGTGATGGAGATGTCCTGCTTGTCGGGCGAGATGGCCACCTGGGTGGAATCCACCCGGAATTCCAGGTAGCCGCGCTGCAGGTAGTACGACCGCAGGGTTTCGAGGTCGGCGTTGAGTTTGGCGCGCGAATAACGGTCGGACTTGGTGTACCAGCTGAGCCAGCCCCCCGTGTCCTGATCGAACAAGCCCTTCAGCGTCGATTCGCTGAACGCCTTGTTGCCCACGATGCGCACTTCCTTGATGCGCGCTGGCTCGCCTTCGACCACGGTGAATGTGAGGTTCACGCGGTTGCGCTCGATGGGCGTGACCGTGGTCACGACCTCGGCGCCGTAAAGGCTCTTGTTGATGTACTGGCGCTTGAGCTCCTGCTCGGCGCGGTCGGCCAGCGCCTTGTCGTAGGGCCGTCCTTCGGTCAGGCCCACATCGCGCATGGACTTCTTGAGTGCGTCCTTGTCGAACTCGCGGGTGCCCGCGAAGTCCACCTCGGCGATGGTGGGGCGCTCTTCCACCACCACCACCAGCACGTTGCCACTGGCCTCCAGGCGCACGTCCTTGAACAGGCCCAGGCCAAACAGCGCACGGATCGCTGCAGCACCCTTTTCGTCGTTGTAATCGTCGCCCACGCGCAGCGGCATGGAGGCAAACACCGTCCCGGGCTCCACGCGCTGCAGCCCCTCCACCCGGATGTCCTGCACCTTGAAAGGCTCCAGCGCCCAAGCCGCGTTGGCGACAAAGATCATGGCGGCAATGGCCGACGCAGTGCGCACGCCCAGGCGGTTGATGTGTTTTTTCATGAGTGAAGCGGATACCGCAATTGGCTGGCAAGCGCGGCAAAAGTGTTAGCCAAAGAGCCGGGTGACATCGTTGAACAGGGCTATGGACATCATGAGAAGCAGCACGGCAACACCAGCGCGTTGCAGCCGCTCCATCCAAGCGTCCGACACCCCCCTGCCGGTCACACCCTCCCAAAGATAATACATCAGGTGCCCCCCATCGAGGACGGGCAACGGGAGCAGGTTCAGCACCCCGAGGCTGACGCTGATGAGCGCCAGAAAAATGAGGTACTGCGTGAGCCCCATGCTTGCCGAACGGCCCGCATAGTCGGCGATGGTGAGAGGACCGCTCAAGTTCTTGATGGATGCTTCGCCAATGACCATGCGTCCCATCATGCGCAGCGTGAGCACCGACACGTCCCAGGTCTTGACGACACCCGCCCACGCACCTTCGAACAGGCCATATTCCACAGTCACGAACTCAGGTGCTGCGCCCACGTAAGCGCCGATGCGCCCCACCGTGCCGCTCGGCTCTACCTTGGCGTCTGGCAATACGTCGAGCGTGACAACCTCGCCGCCACGCTGTACGCGCCACGGCTGCGCCAGCGCGTCACTGCCGCGCACCGACTGGCGGATCAGCTCGCGCAACTGCTGCCCGTCGACCACGTCCGTGGCGCCCAGCTTCAGCACCAGGTCGCCCTCGCGCAGGCCCGCGCGCTCGGCCGCGCCGTCGGCCATCACTTCACCCAGGACCGGGCGCGTCCACGGGCCCAGAATGCCGATCTTGCGGAACAGCTGGGCATCCGCTTCGCGGGTGTCGATGCGGGACATGTCCAGCAGGATTTCGCGGTGCGACGCCCCGGTCTGCGGCACGACATCGAGGCGCACGGTCACCCCTTCCAGCGCACCGCGTGTGAGCAGCCAGCGCAGATCCTCGAAAGACCGCACCGGCTCCATCTCGTCAGCGCCCAGTGCGGCCCGCTCCACCAGCTCACCGCCGCGCAGTCCTGCGCTCTGCGCCACCGAACCCGCCACGGGGCTGGCCAGCACGGCACGGGGCTCTTGCACCCCACTCCAGTTGACCAGCGAATACAGCAAGATGGCCAGAAGCAGGTTGGCTGCCGGGCCGGCCGCCACGATGGCGGCCCTGGAACGCAGCGGCTGCGTGTTGAACGCCAGGTGCCGCTCGTGCGCTTGCACAGGCGCCTCGCGCTCGTCCAGCATGCGCACATAGCCACCCAGCGGAAACGCGCCCACCACGAATTCGGTGGGTGAGCCCTTGGGCTGCCAGCGCAGCAGCGGCTTGCCAAAACCCACCGAAAATTTCAGCACCTTAACGCCGCAGGCAACGGCCACGCGGTAGTGACCATACTCATGCACGGCAATCAAGAGGCCCAGGGCAACGATGAAGGCAACGACGGTCAGGAGCATGGCGGGGAATCCAGTTTCAATGCACCACGGCCTCAAGCAGCCAGTCGGCCTGCAGCATGTTCTGCCGCGTGGCGGGCCTGCGTGTCGAGGTGCAGCAGCGCTTCCAGCGAATCGGGCTTGGAGGGCGAAACGGCATCCAAAGTTGCAAGATTGACGGCGTGAATGTGGTCAAACCGCAGACGGCCGGACAAGAATGCGCCGACAGCGATTTCATTGGCCGCATTCAACACGGCCGTCGTGCCTTCGGCAGCCTTCAGGGCCTGCCACGACAGGTGCAGGCCCGGGAAGCGCGCCGCATCTGCATCCTCGAACACCAGCGCAGACAAGCTGGAAAAATCGAGCTTGCTCGCACCGCTGGCAATGCGCTCCGGCCAGGCCAGGCCGCAGGCGATGGGCACGCGCATGTCCGGCGTGCCCAGTTGCGCAAGGATGGATGCGTCCTTGAATTGCACCATCGAATGGATGATCTGCTGCGGGTGGATCACCACCTTGATCTGGTCCGGGTGCAGATCGAACAGCCAGCGCGCCTCGATCACTTCCAGCGCCTTGTTCATCATCGTCGCCGAATCGACCGAGATCTTGCGCCCCATCGAAAAATTGGGATGCGCGCAGGCCTGGGCCGGCGTGATCTGCGAGAGCGTGGCGGGATCGCGCTGCCGGAAGGGCCCGCCCGAGGCGGTGAGCAAGATGCTGTCCACCCGTTCGGGCCAGGTGGCGGGGTCTTCCGGCAGGCATTGGAAGATGGCAGAGTGCTCGCTGTCGATGGGCAGCAGCGTGGCCCCGCCTTCGCGCACGGCGTGCATGAACAGTGCGCCGCCCACCACCAGCGCTTCCTTGTTCGCCAGCAGCAGCCGCTTGCCCGCGCGCGCTGCGGCCAGGCAGGGGGCCAGACCCGCCGCGCCGACGATAGCGGCCATCACGGCATCCACCTCCGGATGAGACGCTATGCTTTCAACAGCATCCTTTTCAATCAGGACCTGCGTTGGAAGGTCATTTTGCTTCAATTTTTCGGCCAGTTGCACCGCATGCGCCGCGCTCGCCATCACGGCATAGCGCGGGCGAAACTGCGCGCACTGCGCCAGCATCAGGTCAACCTGCGTCGCCGCGCTCAGGGCGAACACCTCGAAGCGCTCGGGATGGCGGGACACCACGTCCAGCGTGCTGGTTCCGATCGAGCCCGTGGAGCCCAGGACAGTCAGTCGTTGTTTCATCATTGCATCGTCAGGCTGGTGAGCATCATGGCCAGGGGCAGCGTGGGCAGCAGCGCATCCACCCGGTCCAGCACGCCGCCGTGGCCGGGCAGCAGACCGCTGCTGTCCTTCACGCCCGCGCTGCGCTTGATGAGCGACTCCACCAGATCGCCAGACACGCTCATGGCCACCATGAACAGTGCAGCAATCACCAGCAGCCACCAGCCCTGCTGCGCCATGCGTGTGTAAAAGCTCGGCACCGCCGCACCCCAGTGGACGTCCGCCGCCACCCAGACGAAGGCCATCACCATCACGCCGGCCAGGCCCCCCCACACCCCCTCCCAGCTCTTGCCCGGGCTGATGGCGGGCGCGAGCTTGCCCTTGGTGAAGCGCAGGCCGAAAGCGCGGCCGGCAAAGTAGGCGAATATGTCGGCAACCCACACCAGCAAAAGCACCGACAGCAGAAAGTTGATGCCCACCCCGCGGGCCTGCACCACCGCCAGCCATGCGAGCCACAACGCGAGCACCCCGGCCACCAGGCGCAGCGCAGAGGGAATGCGCGGCCAGCCGGGCACACCGGCCTTCAGGAGCCAGGCGGTGCAGAGCACCCAGAGCCCCCCGCCCACCAGCCACAAGGCGGTGAGCGGCCGGTCGAGCCAGCCCAGCGCCCACGAGCCCAGGCACATGGCCACGCAAGCGGCGCCCACGGCCACGGATCCTGCCTGGCCGTAGCCGCTCAAACGCCCCCACTCCCAGGCCCCCGCCGCCATCAGCACCAGCACCACCACGGTGAACGGCACGGTCGATGAATAGAAAAGTGCCGGCAACAGGATGGCCAGCAGGACAAGGGCTGTGATGACGCGCTGTTTGAGCATGGGGCCTTTCAGAACCGGCAGGGGGTTCTCAGCCCGGCATCGGATCGTGATGCGCGGACAGTATCTGTTCGGAGGTTTGGCCGAAACGGCGCTCGCGGCTATTGAAGGCAGCAATGGCCTCATCCAGCGCCGCCTCGTCAAAATCCGGCCACAGCCGGTCGCTGAAGACGAACTCGGAGTATGCGGCCTGCCACAGCAAGAAGTTGCTGATGCGCATTTCGCCGCCCGTGCGGATCACCAGATCCGGGTCGGGCACATGGGCCAGGGCCATGGCGCCGTGCAGGCTCGCCTCGGTGATGGCCTCTCCCCGGGCGGCGACCGCAGCCGCTGCCTGGGCGATGTCCCACCGGCCGCCATAGTTGAAGCACACGTTGAGCACGAGGCGGCTGTTGTGTGCGGTGGCCGCTTGCGCCTGCGCCAGTCCGTCGCGAACCTTTTGCGACAGGCCGGCACGCTCGCCCACGAAATAGAGACGAACGCCATCTTTCTGGAGCTGGGGCACTTCACGCGCGAGCGCCAGCGCCAGCAGCTCCATGAGGCCCGAGACCTCGTCGGCCGGACGGTTCCAGTTTTCGGAGGAGAAGGCGAAGACGGTGAGCACCCCCACGCCGCGCTCGGCGCAGGCGCGCGCGCATCGGCGCAGTGAGTCCACCCCTTGTTTGTGGCCGGCCAGGCGGGGCAGAAAGCGGCGCTTGGCCCAGCGGCCGTTGCCATCCATCACGATGGCGATGTGGTGCGGCACCACCGGAGACACAGGCATCGAAACGATCAAGCCTTTCAGGCTCAGACCGCCATGATTTCCTGCTCTTTGCCCGCCACCAGCGCATCGATCTCGGCGATGTGCTTGTCGGTGAACTTCTGCACGTCGGTTTCGGCGCGCTTCTGATCGTCTTCGGACGCGAGCTTGTCCTTGACCAGCTTCTTGACGGCTTCGTTGGCATCACGGCGCAGGTTGCGCACGGCGATCTTGGCGCTCTCGCCTTCGTTGCGCGCGAGCTTGGTCATTTCCTTGCGGCGCTCTTCGCTCATGGGGGGCATGGGCACGCGGATCAGGTCGCCCATGGAGGCCGGATTCAGGCCCAGGTCGCTTTCGCGGATGGCCTTTTCGATCTTGGCGCCCATGCCCTTTTCCCAGGGCTGCACGCTGATCGTTCGCGAATCAATCAGCGCCACGTTGGCCACCTGGGACAGGGGCACCATCGAGCCGTAGTACTCGACCTGCACGGCATCGAGGAGCGCAGGGTTGGCGCGGCCGGTGCGGATCTTCTGCAGGTTGTTCTTGAACGCCGTGATGGACTGGTCCATCTTGGTTTCGGCGGTCTTCTTGATGTCGGCAATCGTCATGTTTTCTCCTGGGGACGACCTGCGCGCCGCGCAGCCCGTCCGTCGTGATCAAGCGTAAACCAGCGTACCTTCGTCTTCGCCCATCACCACGCGCTTCAGGGCGCCGTGTTTGATGATGGAGAACACCTTCACGGGCAGTTTCTGGTCGCGGCACAGGGCGAAGGCCGTTGCGTCCATGATGCCCAGATTGCGGGACATGGCCTCGTCGAAACTGAGCTTGGTGTAGCGCGTGGCCGAAGGATCCTTCTGGGGGTCGGCAGTATATACGCCGTCCACCTTCGTGGCCTTGAGCACCAGCTCGGCACCGATCTCGGCACCGCGCAGTGCTGCAGCGGTGTCGGTGGTGAAGAAAGGATTACCCGTGCCAGCGGCAAACACGACCACCTTGCCCTCTTCGAGGTACTGCAAGGCCTTGGGGCGCACATAGGGCTCGACCACCTGCTCAATGGCGATGGCGGACATCACGCGGGCCACCAGGCCCTGCTTGTCCATGGCGTCGGCCAGGGCCAGGGCGTTCATCACGGTGGCCAGCATGCCCATGTAGTCGGCGGTGGCGCGGTCCATGCCGACCGAGCCGCCCGCGACGCCACGGAAGATATTGCCCCCACCGATCACCACCGCGACCTGCACACCCAGGCGCGTGACGTCGGCGATCTCTTCCACCATGCGCACGATGGTGGCGCGGTTGATGCCGAAGGAATCCTCCCCCATCAGCGCCTCACCAGACAGCTTGAGCAGGATGCGCTTGTGGGCTGGTGCAGCGTGGGACATGGGTGATTTCTCCAAAGGCAGGTACGGCGGTAAAAAAAGTGGGGGAAACGACTGCAACGCAGTCGGTCAGGCAGCTGCGGCCTTGGCGGCAGCCACCTGGGCAGCCACTTCGGCAGCGAAGTCGTCGGCCTTCTTCTCGATGCCTTCGCCCACGACGTAGAGGGTGAAGCCCTTCACGTTGGTGTTGGCAGCCTTGAGCATCTGGGCCACGGTCTGCTTGCCATCGGCAGCCTTCACGAAGACCTGGTCGGCCAGCGAGACTTCCTTGAGGTACTTCTGCACGGCGCCGTCGATGCGCTTGGCCGTGATTTCGGCGCTTTGCGCGGGCTTGCCAGCGGCCACGAGTTCCTTGTTGGCTTCGTCGGCCTTGCCTTCGGCCACCGAGCGCTCCTTGGCGATCAGGTCGGCAGGCACGTCAGCGCTGGTCAGGGCCACGGGCTTCATGGCAGCCACGTGCATGGCCACGTCCTTGGCGGCGGTCGCGTCGCCGTCGAACTCGACGACCACACCAATGCGCGAACCGTGCAGGTAGGCCGCCAAGTTGGTGCCGCTGAAGCGCTTGAAGCGGCGGAAGGACATGTTTTCGCCGATCTTGCCGATCAGGCCCTTGCGCACGTCTTCCAGGGTGGGGCCGAAGCTGTCTTGCTCGTAGGCCAGTGCGCCCAGGGCTTCGATGTCGGCAGGGTTGTGCTCGGCCACCAGCTTGGCAGCGGCGTTGGCCATGGCGATGAAGCTGTCGTTCTTCGACACGAAGTCGGTTTCGCTGTTCACTTCGACCAGCGCGCCCACGTTGCCGTTGATGAAGCTGGCAACCACGCCTTCAGCCGTCACGCGCGAAGCGGCCTTGCCCGCCTTCGTGCCCAGCTTCACGCGCAGCAGCTCTTCGGCCTTGGCCATGTCGCCGTCGGCTTCCGTCAGTGCCTTCTTGCATTCCATCATGGGGGCATCGGTCTTGCCACGCAGTTCAGCCACCATGCTTGCGGTAATTGCAGCCATCTTTGTTCCTTCAGTGTTCAGTTCTATGGGTTCAGAGTCGGGCTAAAAAAAAGGGGGCTCACCAGGGGCCCCGCTTTTGTTCGCGACGGATCGCGCAGCCGGGCACTTAGGCGGCGGCTTCTTGCACTTCCACGAATTCGTCGGTGCTCTCGCCAGCGGCGGCCTTCACGACTTCGTTCACGGCGTTGGCGCGGCCTTCGATGATCGCGTCAGCGATGCCACGGGCGTACAGCGTCACAGCCTTGGCCGAGTCGTCGTTGCCGGGGATCACGTAGTCGATGCCTTCGGGCGAGTGGTTGGTATCGACCACACCGATCAGTGGAATGCCCAGCTTCTTGGCTTCGGCAACGGCGATCTTGTGGAAGCCCACGTCGATGATGAAGATGGCGTCGGGCAGCGCAGCCATGTCCTGGATGCCGCCGATGTCCTTTTCCAGCTTTTCGATTTCGCGGGAGAACGTCAGTTGCTCCTTCTTGCTCAGACTGTCGAGGCCGGCTTCTTGCTGGGCCTTCATGTCCTTCAGGCGCTTGATCGAGGTCTTCACGGTCTTGAAGTTCGTCAGCATGCCGCCCAGCCAGCGCTGGTCCACGAAAGGCACGCCGGCGCGCTGCGCTTCGGTGGCCAGGATTTCACGGGCTTGGCGCTTCGTGCCGACCATCAGGATCGTGCCGCGGTTGGCCGCCAGCTGCTTGGCGAACTTCTGGGCTTCCTGGAACAGTGGCAGCGACTTTTCCAGGTTGATGATGTGGATCTTGTTGCGATGGCCGAAGATGTAGGGGGCCATCTTGGGGTTCCAGAAGCGGGTTTGGTGGCCGAAGTGGACACCGGCTTCCAGCATTTCGCGCATGGTGACGGACATAAAAATACTCCAAAGGTTGGGTCTAAAATCAGCCCCCATATTTGCAGCGCCGTGCACTGTTGACGACGGCTGCAACACCTTGACGGGGCTGGTTTGCGATTGGTTTTGCCGCAGCTGGCACACATGTGGTGCAAGATGGTGTGCATGGCCTGCACCGCTGCGTTACTGCTCCCAGCAAAACCCAAAGATTCTAGCACACCATGCTTTCTGACCTGATCGCCACCCGCGAGCAACTGCGGGACGGCGCCACCGACGCGCCCGCCGAACTGGAACGCTGCATCGCGGCAGCCAACGCCCCCGCCAACACCCACAGCTTTGTCCGGACCCTGTTCGATGAGGCGCGCACCACGGTGGTGCAACCGGGCCTGGCCCAGTTGCCCTTGGCCGGGCTGGCCGTCTCGGTCAAAGACCTGTTCGACATTGCCGGCCAGCCCACGCCAGCGGGCTCCACCGTGCTGGCAGATGCCGCGCCAGCCCCCCGGGACTGTCCGGCGGTCGCCCGCCTGCGCGCGGCCGGGGCCAGCCTGATCGGCCGCACGAACATGGTCGAGTTTGCGTTTTCGGGCGTGGGCGTCAACCCGCACCACGGCACGCCCGCCGCCTGGGATGCGCGCTCGGGCGCCCTGCCCGGCGCGCCGCGCGTGCCCGGCGGCTCGTCGTCGGGCGCCGGGGTGTCGGTCGCCACGGGGGCGGCATTCATCGGGCTGGGCTCGGACACCGGAGGCTCCATCCGCATCCCGGCGGCGCTCAACGGCATCGTGGGGTTCAAGAACACGGCGCGCCTGGTGCCCACCGACGGCGCGGTGCCGCTGTCCACCACGCTCGACACGGCCTGCGCGATGACGCGCTCGGTGCGCGATGCCATCGTGGCGCACGAGGTGCTGGCCGCCCGCCGCGTGACGCGCAGCCTCGCACCCCTGTCGCAATACCGCCTGGCCGTGCCGTCCACCCTCTTTCTGGACGGCATGGACGCCACCGTCGCCCACGCGTTCGAGCGCACCCTGGACAGCCTGCGCCGCGCGGGCGCGCAGATCGACACCATCGCCCTGCCCGCCGTGGCAGAGCAGCCCGCCTACGGCTTTGCCGCGCCCGAAAGCTTTGCCTGGCACCGCAGCCTGCTGCAGCGCGCGGGCAGCCGCTACGACCCCCGCGTGCGCACCCGCATCGAGCGCGGCGCCAGCCTGATGGCCTGGGAATACGTGGAGCTGCTGCAGCAGCGCCAGCACTGGATTGCGCGCATGCAGGCCGACATGGATGGCTACGACGCCCTGCTCTCGCCCACCGTGCCCATCGTGGCACCGGCACTTGCGGACGTGGCACCTCCCGATGGCAAGGACGCCGCGCAGGACGCCGCCCGCGATACCGAGTTCTTCCGCGTGAACAACCTGCTGCTGCGCAACACCAG
This sequence comes from Paracidovorax sp. MALMAid1276, assembly GCF_049198005.1. Lineage (NCBI taxonomy): Bacteria > Pseudomonadati > Pseudomonadota > Betaproteobacteria > Burkholderiales > Comamonadaceae > Paracidovorax > Paracidovorax sp. MALMAid1276. The sequence continues at coordinate 68,667 of NZ_JBMIRS010000203.1, forward strand.
CGTGGTCAATCTGCTCGATGGCTGCGCCCTGTCCCTGCCCTGCCACGTGCCCGGTGAACTCCCGGTGGGCCTGATGGTCTGGCACGGGGCCTTGCGCGACGACGCCGTGCTGAACATCAGCCTGCAGATCGAGCAAACACTACAAAAACAATAGCTATCAGCGCTTTACCAGTAAGCGCTGAAGCCAAAAAACATTCAATATTCATGAAGATCGCCATCGTGGGCGCCGGCATTGTCGGCGTCACCACTGCGTATGAGCTGGCCCGCGACGGCCACGAGGTCACCGTGTTTGACCAGCGCAGCGCTGCCGCCGAGGAAGCCAGCTTTGCCACCGCCGGGCTGCTGGCCCCGCTGCTGCTCAGCCCCTGGGCGCTGCCTGGTTACGGCCTGCCGCTGCGTGTGCTGGGGGCCCAGGCCACCGTGCGGCTGTCGGGCGGGCTGGACCGGCGCAACCTGGCGTGGCTGTGGCGCTGGCGCACCGCCGGCAAGCAGCACAGCGCCCCGGCCGCCACCCTGGAGCGGCTGGCGCAGTACAGCCAGGCGCGCGTGCAGGCCATTGCCAGCCAGCATGAGCTGGACTGCGAAGCCAGCACGGGCCGCCTGGTGCTGCTGCGCAGCGAGCAAGAACTGGCCACCGTGCAGCCCGCGCTGCAGGTACTTCGCGACCTGGGCGTGGCGGCGCACGAGATCGACGCCGCTGCGGCGCGCGTGATCGAACCCGGCCTGTCGCCCGAGGCCGCGCTGGCCGGTGCCATCCACCTGCCCGGCGCGGGTGCGGGCAACTGCCGCCTCTTTGCGCAGCTGTTGCGCCAGGGCACCCAGGGGTCGGGCGTGCGGTTTGCGTTCAACTCCCGCATCGAGCGCCTCCATGGCGCGCCGGTGGGCGTGCAGGTGCAGGGCGACGCCGAGCCCCGCCGGTTCGACGCCGTGGTGCTGTGCGCCGGCATGGCGTCTGCCGCGCTGCTGCCCGCACTGGGCTTGCGGCTGCCGATGACGGCGCTGTATGGCTACTCGGTCAGCGCGCCGGTGCGCGAAGACACGCACGCGCCGCGCGCCAGCGTGGTGGACCTGGGCCAGCAGATCTCCATCACCCGGCTGGGCCAGCGTGTGCGCATCGCAGGCGGCGCCGAGATGGCCGGTGCCAGCGCTGAACACCATGCGCCCACATTGCAGCGCCTGTACCGCACGCTGAACGACTGGTTCCCGGGCGGCGCGCAGCTCTCTTCAGGCCTGCAGGTATGGCGCGGCGCACGCACCATGCTGCCCGACGGCGCCCCGGTGCTGGGTGCCAGCGGCGTGCCCGGCCTGTGGCTCAACACCGGCCATGGCGCGGGGGGCTGGGCCCTGGCCAGCGGCAGCGCCCGCGTGCTGGCCGACCTGATCGCCCAGCGTACGCCCGAGGTGCCGCTGGACGGGCTGGGCATGCGCCGCTTCTGAGCGGCCGCACGCCGATGCGGCCGCAGCGGCGGCGGCGGCGAAGCACAATGGCAGGCCCACGGCGCCACGCCGAGCCACCCGCTGCCGCCATGCACCGCATCACCGCTCACCAGCCCCACCCGCTGTTCAACACCGCCGCCACGCGCCGCATCGAGCACGCGGCCGCCGCCGCCCTGCCCCCACACACGCTGATGCAGCGCGCGGGCCTGGCCGTGGCGCGGCTGGCGCAGGCCCTTGCCCCCCATGCACGCACGGTGTGGATCGCCTGCGGCCCGGGCAACAACGGCGGCGATGGGCTGGAGGCGGCCATGCACCTGCAGCGCACGGGCCGCACCGTGGTGGTGACCTGGCTGGGCCAGCCGGACACGGCCCCACCGGACGCCCGGGCATCGTGGCAACGCGCCCAGGCGGCGGGCGTGACCTGGGCCGATGCGCCCCCCGCCGACCTGGGCCCGGACGACCTGTGCATCGATGCGCTGCTGGGCATCGGCGTTTCGTCGCTCTCGCAGGGGTCACCCCGCCCACCCGATCCGCGCCTGCAGGCATGCCTGCGGGCCTTGCAGCAAGGCCCGTCGCCCGTGTTGGCGGTGGACGTGCCCAGCGGCCTGAATGCCGACGCGGGCCAGTTCGCGGCAGGCCTGGAGCCCGAGGCCGCACCGCACCTGCACCCGCGCGCGCACGGCCCCGCACGCCACACGCTGAGCCTGCTGACCCTCAAGCCCGGCCTGTTCACCGCCGCCGGGCGCGACGCCGCAGGCCAGGTCTGGCTGGACGACCTGGGCACCGGCCCCGGGCATGAGCCGCCCACGGGCTGGCTCTGCGGGCCACCGCTGCCCGCACCCCGCGCCCATGCCAGCCACAAGGGCAGCTATGGCGATGTGGCCGTGGTGGGCGGCGAGGGCCTGGCCGCACGCGGCCTGGGTATGGCGGGTGCAGCCCTGCTCGCAGCATCGGCCGCGCTGCATGGCGGCGCCGGCCGTGTGCTGGTGGCGCTGCTCGACCACGGCCACCAGCAGCTGGATCTCCAGCAGCCCGAGCTGATGTTTCGCCGCTTCGATGCGCTGGCGCTGGAAGAGCTCACCGTGGTCTGCGGCTGCGGCGGCGGCCAGGCCATTGCCCCCGTGCTGCCCGAGGTCCTGCGCCGCGCAGCCCGTCTGGTGCTGGATGCCGACGCGCTCAACACCATCGCTGCCCAGGCAGCGTTGCACGCCCTGGTGGTGGCGCGGGGCCAGCACGGGCAGCCCACGGTCATCACGCCCCATCCGCTGGAGGCCGCCCGCCTGCTGGGCCTGACCACGGCCGAAGTCCAGGCCGACCGGCTGGGCGCGGCCCAGCAGTTGGCAGCCCAGTTCAACTGCGTGGCCGTGCTCAAGGGTTCGGGCACGGTGGTGGCAGCACCCGACCGCGTCCCGGCGATCAACCCCACCGGCAATGCGCGGCTGGCCACGGCGGGCACGGGCGATGTGCTGGCCGGCATGGTGGGCGCGCAGCTGGCGGCCGGGGCCAGCGCACTGCGTGCAGCAAGCGAAGCGGTGTACCAGCATGGCCGGCTGGCGGACGGCTGGCCTGCCGACCAGCCCCTCACGGCCAGCGCGCTGGCGCGCCGCGTGCACGGCGCTTGACGCGCCCGGCGGCGGTCACCCCATCCGCCATCACCCGAGCAGCGTGACCTGCTTGAGCGGCCTGAGCACGCTCGACGGCGTCATGCCGAAGGTCTGGCGGAACGTGCGGCTGAAATGCGCCGAATCTGCAAAATCGCCATGCAGCGCCGCATCCGTGAGGCGCGGGCTGACCGCCAGCCCCGACATGGCCAGGCGCACCTGCGACCACACGCGGTAGCTGCGCAGGCTCACACCCATTTCGGCGCGGAACAGATGGTTGAAGCGCGAGGCCGAGAGCTGCACTTCGGCGGCCAGGTCTGCGCGTGCCAGGCGCCCCTGCTGCGGCGCGCGCAGGTGCTCCGGGCGGCGCAGCGCGTGCAGGCTGCGCGCCACACGCGGGTCCAGCGGGGTGGGCGCGACCTCCAGCAGATGGGCTTGCAGCAGGGCCCGGAGATCGAAGGCGTGCAGGCGGCCATCCACCGCAGCGCGGCTGCGCACCGGCGCGGCCACATCCGGCAACACCCCGCCCTCCCGCTGAAAAACCCCGCGCAGGCCGCGCGCCTCGGGCGAATCCGGCTCCAGATACACCAGGGCCACGGTCTCACCGCAGGGGTCGAACAGGTGCTCCACCCCGGCGTCCACCAGCGCACTGCGGCAGGTGTGCGCCAGGCCCGCGCCCCAGTGCAGGGCGAACCGGCCCGACAGCCCCATCAGCAGCACGGGCGACGCGTGGCAATGCCAGCCTGTGGCCGGAAGCTCGCCCACGTACAGCGCGCGGTCAGCGCCCAGCGTCAGGGTGTTGGTGCGCAGCGGCATAGCCCAAACCTTCAAGTCTTGCGGCACCGGTTTCGGTAGCCTTGCCCCGCCCCGGCGCGCACACACGGCGCGGCACGGCGGCAACCCCTGCACCCACCGGAGACTGCTTCTTGAAACGCATTGCCACCATCTCTCTGGCCGCTGCCGCCCTCGTTGTGGGCAGCATCGGCCTTTACTACGGCGCACCGTCGCTGCTGCAGGAGCCCCTGCTCCACCTCAACCGCAGCCTCTCGGGCATGGAAGAAAAAACCACCACCGCCGCCATGCACACCGTGCACTACCTCGACAGCGGAGCCGCCGACGAGGGCGTGCCCCTGGTGTTGCTGCACGGCATCTTTGCGGAGAAGGATCATTGGGTGGATTTTGCGCGCCCGCTCACCGGGCAGTACCGGGTGATTGCCCCCGATTTCCCCGGATTCGGCGAAAGCACCCGGCTGGAGGGCGCGCCCTATGACTACGCCGCGCACACCGCGCGCCTGGGCGCGCTGCTGGACGCCCTGGGCATCGACAAAGCGCACCTGGCCGGCAACTCGATGGGCGGCACCATCGCCGCACTGTTTGCGCAGCAGCGCCCCGAGCGCGTGGCCAGCGTGGCCTTCATCGGCGCACCCCATGGCATCCGCTCGCCCCAGCCCAGCACCATGGACCGGCTGATCAACACCGGGCATCGGCCCCTGGTCGCGCACGATGCCAGGGCGTTCGAACGCATGATGGGTCTGGTGTTTGAAAAGCGCCCCTTCCTGCCCTACCCCATCCTGCATGCCACCGAGCAGGCGGCGCTGCGCAACGCCCCATCCAACGCAGGCCTGTGGGACGCACAGCTCAAGGACCGCTACCTGCTCGAACAGCGGCTGCGCAGCGGGCTGCCGCAGCCGACGCTGGTGCTGTGGGGCGGCAGCGACCGGGTGTTTGACCGCTCGGGCATGGAGCCATTGCAAAAGCTGCTGCCGCAGGCGCGCCTTGAAGTGCTGACCGGCATCGGCCACCTGCCCATGATGGAAGCACCGGCAGAGACGGCCGAGCGCTATGCGCGCTTTCTGCGCAGCCTCACGCAGCCGGGCGCTGCAGGTCTGCAGGATTGAGCATAAAAATGGGCTTCAGCGCTTATCCACAAAGCGCTGAAAGCTATCAATTTGTGAGCATCCTTGTCCCGGCTGACATCGCCCGCCGGGGGGACGCAGCGCCCTCAGCCCCTTAACCCCGACGAGGCTTGCGCGCCTTGCTCTTGCCAGATTTGCCGGCCGCCGCCTTCTTGACCGACGCCTTCAGCGACTGGATGGGCGAGCGTGCCGCGCGCTCACGGGTCAGGCCCGCCTTTTCAGTGGCCGACATGGCAGCGCCCTTGTCCGCCTTGCGCGCGCCCCCACGGCCACCGGCCTTGCGCGGCCCGCCGCCCGCGCCGTCCGCGCCCACGCCCTTGTCCTTGAGCGCCCGGCCCAGCAGCTCCTCGCCCTCGCGCACCAGGCGGAAGTCGATCTTGCGGCCGTCCAGGTCCACACGGCTCACCTGCACGCGCACGCGGGTGCCGATGGAATAGCGAATCCCGGTGCGTTCGCCGCGCAGCTCCTGGCGCGCTTCGTCGAACTTGAAGTACTCGCCGCCCAGTTCGGTGATGTGCACCAGACCCTCGACGTACATGGCATCGAGCGTGACGAAGATGCCGAAGCTGGTCGCGGCGCTGACCACGCCGCTGAATTCTTCGCCCAGGTGCTCGCGCATGTACTTGCACTTGAGCCAGGCTTCCACGTCGCGGCTGGCCTCGTCGGCGCGGCGCTCGTTGGCGCTGCAGTGCAAACCGGCGGCCTCCCAGGCCTGGGTTTCGCGGCTGGGCGGCTTCACGTCCTTGCGCGGCTTGGTTCCTGGCGCCGCCACGCGCGCGGCCAGGCGCTTGGCCAGCTTGGCATGCGCCTCGCCCGGCGTGGGCAGCGCGGGCAACTTGTACTGCGTCTTGCCCAGGATGGCCTTGATGACCCGGTGCACCAGCAGGTCCGGGTAGCGGCGGATGGGGCTGGTGAAGTGGGTGTAGGCGTCAAACGCCAGGCCGAAGTGGCCGCTGTTGATGGGCGTGTAGATGGCCTGCTGCATGGAGCGCAACAGCATGGTGTGGATCTGCTGCGCGTCGGGCCGCTCTTTGGTGGCCTCGGCAATCGCCTGGAAGTCGCCCGGCTTGGGGTCGTCGCCAATCGTCATGCCCACGGCCATGGCCTTGAGGTAGTTGCGCAGGATCTCCTGCTTCTCGGGCGTGGGGCCCTCGTGCACACGGAACAGGCCAGGCTGGCCGCCCTGGGCGATGAAGTCGGCGCTGCACACGTTGGCGGCCAGCATGGCCTCTTCAATAAGCTTGTGCGCATCGTTGCGCGTGCGCGGCACGATCTTCTCGATGCGGCCGTTCTCGTCGCAGACGATCTGCGTCTCGGTGGTCTCGAAGTCCACCGCGCCGCGCGCCTGGCGCGCGATCAGCAGCGCTCGGTACACGTCGTGCAGGTTGAGCAGGTCCTTGACCCGGTCCTTGCGCTTGCTGGCCTCGGGGCCGCGCGTATTGGCCAAAATCGCCGCGACTTCGGTGTACGTGAAGCGCGCGTGGCTGAACATCACGGCCGGGTAGAACTGGTAGGCATGCACCTCGCCCTTGGCCGTGACCAGCATGTCGCAGACCATGCACAGGCGCTCCACCTCGGGGTTGAGCGAGCACAGGCCGTTGGACAGCTTCTCGGGCAGCATGGGGATCACGCGGCGCGGGAAGTACACGCTGGTGGCGCGGTCGTAGGCGTCGATGTCGATGGCACTGCCGGTCTCCACATAGTGGCTCACATCCGCAATGGCCACCAGCAGGCGCCAGCCCTTGCTGCGGCCGACCTTGGCGGGTTCGCAATACACGGCGTCGTCGAAGTCGCGCGCGTCCTCGCCGTCGATGGTGACCAGGGGCACGTCGGTCAGGTCCACGCGGCGCTTCTTGTCCTGCGCGCGCACCTTGTCGGGCAGCGCCTTGGCTTGGGCGAGGCACGCCTCTGAAAATTCGTGCGGCACGCCGTACTTGCGCACGGCGATCTCGATCTCCATGCCGGGGTCGTCAACCTCACCGAGCACCTCGGTGATGCGGCCCACGGGCTGCCCGAACAGCGCGGGCGGCTCGGTCAACTCGACCACGACGACCTGCCCCGGTTTGGCGGCACCGGTGGCACCCTTGGGGATCAGCACGTCCTGGCCATAGCGCTTGTCTTCGGGTGCGACGAGCCACACACCGCTTTCCTGCAGCAGGCGGCCGATGATGGGCTGGGGCGGGCGCTCGATGATCTCGACCACGCGGCCTTCGGGACGGCCACGGCGGTCCTGGCGCACGATGCGCACGCGCACACGGTCCTTGTGCAGCACCGCGCGCATTTCGTTGGGGGGGATGTAGATGTCGCCATCGCCATCGTCTCGGATGACGAAACCGTGTCCATCACGGTGCCCCTGCACGCTGCCTTCGATCTCCTGCGACAAATGTGCGGCAGGCTGCGTGCTAGGGGAGTTTTTTTTGATATACAATCTGAGTCTTTCCTGAAATGCCCAGGTGGCGGAATTGGTAGACGCACTAGTTTCAGGTACTAGCGAGTAACATCGTGGAGGTTCGAGTCCTCTCCTGGGCACCAAACACATAAAAAGC